>JANXXV010000123.1 GCA_025350445.1 Bryobacteraceae bacterium
CCCGCCGCGCTCCGGCGACCAGGTAGCGGTGATGGAAGACCTGCACAAGAAGTATGGTTCGCGCGTGATCTATGACGGGTTCAGCCTGACGATTCGACGCGGAGAACGTTGGGCCGTGATGGGACGCAACGGCGCGGGCAAAACAACGCTGCTGAAGATGATTGCGGGCGCGAGTGAACCCGATTCCGGCACTGTGCGCCTGGGCGCCAGCCTGAACATGGGCTACTTCGCGCAGCAATCGCTGGACGTACTAAATCCGGACTTGACCATCATCGAACATCTGCAGCAGGACTTCCCCACCGACGGCATCGGTTCGCTTCGCTCGCTCGCCGGCGCGTTCCAGTTCTCGGGCGACGACGTGGATAAGCGCATCAAATCGCTTTCAGGCGGCGAAAAGTCGCGGCTCGCCATCGCGCGGATGCTCTATAACCCGCCGAACTTCCTGGTGCTGGATGAGCCTACGAACCATCTGGACCTGGCCACGAAAGAGATGCTGGTGGAGGCGCTGAAGGACTTCCAGGGCACCATGATTTTCGTCTCCCACGACCGCGTCTTCCTGCGCGGTTTAGGATCGAGGGTGCTGGAGCTGGGAGGAGAGAGCGGCACCGATCGCACCCCGCGCGTGTATCCCGGGACGTACGTGGAATATGTGCAGGACCTGGGCCACGAAGCGCCTGGCATCTACTCCTAGTTTGCCGGCAGAGCGTTCTTTAAGGATGGGCCTTTGAGTGGTACATCTTCTCGCCGGCCGGGATTTCGATCGTCAGGCGATTCCGCGGAGTGGGCAGCGGGCAAGTTGCAAAGGAGGTGAAGGCGCACGGCGGGTTGTAGGCGCGATTGAAGTCGAGCGTGACTTTTCCGTCCTTCGGCAGGGCGGAATACAGGAACCGCGCGGCGGGATAGGTGGTCTTTCCAGCCGTCTTGTCGCGGAAGACGAAGAAGAGAGAATCGCCTTCGGTTGTGGCCTCCAGGCGGATCTGCTGTCCGGCCTTTTGGAACTCGGCGTAGCCGGGGCTCATTTCCTCTTCCTTCTCACCCGCCATGGTGTCGAAGACCAGTTTCATCGGCTGAGGATAGGCCACGAACTTCGCTTCGATCTTCCACTCGGGCTGAACTGGGAACCACTGCAAGCCGGCGAACTCGCGGCGGGTTGCGGCCTCAGGGTCCTTCAGGCGCGCGGCATTCCGGGTGCCTCGATGAATGACGAACAGCTTCACATTACCGATTCCGATGATGTCCGGCGCGGCGCCATTCTGATCCGATTGCAGTTCGGCGGAGGTCACCGGCTTGCCGTTAACCGTGACGGCCGCGCCTGGATTGACCGCGAGGTGCAGCACCCTGTCGGTGTGGATCGTAATAACGGCGGCATTCGCCGGTCCGCGCGGGAGCCTAATGCTGGCAGTGGGCGAAGTGCCGATACGATTGTAGCCGTCCCTCAGCCAGAACAGTCCGGCCACCGACAACCATCCATCTTCGGCCTTCAACACCGCTTCCCGCTTCTCGCGCCACTTGGTCACCTCTTCCTGATACCCGGGAGCGGAAGCGAGCAGCAATAGCGCCGAGAGTAAAACGTGCATATCTACAGAATACCGGGTTCAAAAACGGAAGAGCTTCATCGCGTTCGCGCCGCGGATTTTGGCGCGCGCTTCATCCGTTGTGAAGTCGAAGGTGGAACTGAACAGATCGCTGTTTTTGCGGTACTGTTCCATATTCATGCCAAGGCCGCCCCAGAGCATACGGTCAGCGCCGAATGCTTGAAACGCCCGCTGGGTTTCGGTCTTGCGGTTCATGTACTCGCCGGAATACTTCATGTAGACTTGCGGCAGTTCGGATAGGCGCAGAACGTTATCGAACTCGGCGGAGGTTCCCTGCGCTACGCGTCCGAGATGATCGAGAATCACCGGCATCCGCGGGAACTGTTCGGCGAGTTTGCGAATCCGCGGCGCGTAGAACGGGATGAAGTGCATTTGAATGCCCAGACCAAGATCATGGGCGGCCTTCCACGTCTTCGCCATCTCCGGCGAGGCGAGATCGCGGTCGCGAATGGGGCCGGATTTCGTTGGGTAATTATCGGGTTTAGCGGTGGCGTGAATGCGCAGGGCCACAATGCGGCGGGGCAGTTCTTTGGTCAACTGCTTCATGCGGGCGGCGGTATCCGGAGCGATGGCATCGAACAGGCATGTGCCTTTGAAGAAACCGCGCGATGGTTCGTGCGCGATGCAGTATTTGAGGTAGCCGTGGTCGTCCTGGTAGGGCTCGGGGTGAACGATAACCACGTGGTCGATTTTGGCCTGGCGCACGAAGTCGAGATACGGCGCGAGCGGCTCCGGTTTCGGCCGGTAGGCGGCGTTGGCATGGTACGGGAACGTCTTCCGATCGTCCGAGAACAGGTGGACGTGGGTGTCAACAAGAACAGGCTGTTCGGCCCGTAGTTGCAGTGCTCCGAGAAGCCCCAGAGACAGTTCGCGGCGGGTCCACTTTTCCATGGGAACGAGTGTATCGCGTTATACTCACTGCTCGTGAGTCCAAAACGATTTCTGGCCTGCGATCTGGGAGCCGAGAGCGGCCGGGTGATGCTTGGCGCCATCGCCGACGATGCGCTGGTGTTGGAAGAACTGCACCGGTTTCCGAATGAGCCCGTATTGTTGCCGACCGGCCTGTACTGGGACATGCTGCGGCTGTTCCATGAGATTCTGCAAGGGCTGCGGGTGGCGGGGCGCGTGCGCAGGTTGCCGGTGGACGGCATCGGCATCGATACCTGGGGTGTCGATTTCGGACTGCTTGGCGCCGATGGCGCGTTGGTGGACAATCCACGGCATTACCGCGATTCGCGCAACAACGGGATGATGGAGAAGACGTTCGCGATGGTGCCGCGCGCGCGGATCTTCGCTGAGACGGGCGTGCAGTTCATGCAGATCAACTCGCTGTATCAACTACACGCCATGGCTTTGGCGAAGAGCGGAACGCTGGAGCGGGCCGCGACTCTGCTGTTCATTCCCGATCTGCTGAACTACTGGCTGACAGGGGAAAAGAAGGCCGAGGTCACCATCGCCAGCACATCGCAGTTTTACGATCCGGCGAAGAAGACATGGGCTGCGGGCATTTTGAAGGAACTACTCATTCCTACCGGGATGCTGCCGGAGCTTGTGCAGCCGGGAATGGAGTTTGGTCCGCTGCTGGATGCCGTGGGAGACTACACGGGGTTGGGGCCGGTGACTGTCTACGCATCAGCGGGTCACGATACGGCAGCGGCGGTGGCAGCGGTTCCCGCCGAGGATGCGGACTTCTGCTACATCAGTTCGGGGACCTGGTCGTTGATGGGCATGGAACTTGCCGCGCCGTTGATCAACGATCAGACACTGGCGCTGAACTTTACCAACGAAGCGGGAGTTGCCGGGACTACGCGGTTGCTGAAGAACATCGCAGGGCTGTGGTTGTTGCAGGAGTGCCGTAGGGACTGGGCGCTTGCAGGCCATGAGTATTCGTATGAGGAATTGACGCAGGCCGCGGCGGCGGGGGCTCCGTACCCGGGCTATATTCATCCCGATGCGTTTTTGGAGCCGGGGCATATGCCGGCGAAGATTGCCGCTTACTGTGAATCGACCGGGCAGCCGGTGCCCGTCAGTCATGGCGCGATGGCGCGGGCGATTCTGGAAGGGCTGGCGCGGCGGTATCGGGAAGTGCTGGAGAATCTGGAGTCGCTGACTGGACGGCGGTTGCAGGTGATCCACATCGTTGGCGGCGGATCGCGGAACAGGTTGCTGAATCAACTGGTGGCGAATGCCACCGGGCGGACAGTGCTGGCCGGACCGGCGGAGGCTACGGCGATTGGGAATGTGTTGGTGCAGGCTATGGGAGCCGGGGTGATTGCGGATTTGGGGGCGGCCCGGCGGCTGGTGGCGCGGTCGTTTCCGGTGGATCGGTTCGAGCCTGCCGGGTAGGCGGGCCAGTGTGCCCGCCGCGGACGGGGCGTCCGCCCCACCTCGGGCATCTGGGTACTTGGGTAATTTGGATTCCTTCGAGCTTCCCGGCATCTTGGTAATTGAGGCACTTGTTGGCCCTGGCGCCTTGGAGAGTTGGGAACGGTGGCGGATTTGGAAAAGATTAACCGGCGGCGCGCGGAATTGCTTGGCTGCGCGGATGATGATTTGAAGGTCTTCGACAGGACCTCGCTGGTGGATACGTTCGCGGTGTGCTGTGAAGTTGCCCGGCGAGTGCTGGGGCTGCGGCCGTTCGACGTGCAGATTCTTGGCGGGCTTGCGCTTTGCCTCGGTCGCATCGCCGAGATGCAGACGGGCGAGGGCAAGACGCTGGCGGCCGTACCCGCGGTGGCGTTTCTCGCCAGACTCGGCAAGGGTGTTCACGTTCTTACGGTGAACGACTATCTGGCTCGCCGCGATGCCGAGTGGATGGGCGGCATTTATCGCTTTCTGGGGCTGAGCGTGGGGTACATTTCCCAGGACATGAGCATTGCGGAGCGACAGCAGGCCTACGGGTGCGACATCACGTATGCTACCGCGAACGAGGTTGGCTTCGACCTTCTCCGCGACTGCCTTTGTGTGCGGCCGGAAGATCTGGTGCAACGGCCGTTTCACTGCACCGTGATCGACGAGGCGGACTCCATTTTGATTGATGAGGCCCGCATCCCGCTGGTGATTGCCGGCGGCCGCAGCGAGATTGAACCGGCCGCTTTGCGTGCGGATCGGGTTGCTAGAGGATTCCGGCGCCATCACGATTTCCGGGTGGATGAGTACGGACGGAATGTCCAGTTGACCGATGCCGGCATTCGGAAAGCCGAGGTTGCACTGGGGTGCTCGAACCTGTTCGAGATTGAGAATCTGCCATTGCTTACCGCGGTGCAGGATGCGCTTCATGCACATGTGTTCTTGCGGCGGGATGTCGATTATCTGGTTCGCGAGAGCGGTATTGAACTGGTGGATGAGTTCAAGGGGCGCATCGCTCAGGACCGACGTTGGCCGGCTGGGTTGCAGACTGCGCTGGAGGCGAAGGAGGGCGTCGCACTGAAGAGGCAGGGCGCCATTCTTGGATCGATCACGCTGCAGAATCTGATCGGGCTGTATCCGTTCCGGTGCGGAATGACCGGGACTGCGGCAACCCAGGCGGAAGAGTTCCACGACGTTTACGGCATGCGCGTGGAGGTGATTCCTACCAACAAGCCGATGATCCGCGTGGACTATCCCGACGTGCTGTTTCCGTCCAAGGCCGCGAAGGAACGGGCGGTGCTGCGGGAGATCATGGATGTCCATGTAACTGGCCGGCCGATTCTGGTGGGCACCGCGAGCGTGGAAGAATCGGAGCGCCTGAGTTCGCGGCTGCCTATTCCGCACGAGACTTTGAATGCCCGCAACGATGCGCGGGAAGCGG
>JANXXV010000144.1 GCA_025350445.1 Bryobacteraceae bacterium
CGACGTGTGTACCAGAGTATTCGGAAAATCGCGGATCAGGCTGTCGTACACCGGCTTACGCGCGGCGGCGATAGCGTTACCCTCGGTGGCCGGAGAAAATCCCCAGCCATCGAGAATTGTCAAGATCAGTGGCTTTGGCATGTTACTGGCGGAATGCCTTTCTGCCGGCGAATTTCGCATTCGCGCCTAGCTCTTCCTCAATACGGAGCAACTGATTGTACTTGGCGATGCGATCGGTCCGGCTGGCCGATCCGGTCTTGATTTGGCCCGCGCTGGTGCCTACCGCAAGATCCGCGATGAAGGCGTCTTCCGTTTCGCCCGAGCGGTGCGACGCCACCGCCGTGTAACCGGCTTTCGCGGCCATTGCCATGGCTTCCAAGGTTTCTGTCAAGGAACCGATCTGGTTCACCTTCACGAGAATGGAATTTGCGATGCCCCTGTCAATTCCCATCGACAAGCGAGCGGTGTTGGTGACAAAGAGATCGTCGCCCACCAGTTGGATCTTCTTTCCGAGTACGTCGGTCATCAGCTTCCAGCCGTCCCAATCGTCTTCGGCCATTCCGTCTTCGATGGAAATAATGGGGTATTGGCGAACCCAGTTGGCCCAGAACTCGACCATCTCTTCCGAAGTCCGCTCGCTCTTGTCTGATTTCTTAAAGACGTACTTTGCCTTAGCCTTGTCGTAGAATTCGCTGGCCGCCGGATCGAGCGCGATACTGATCTGTTCGCCTGGTTTGTACCCGGCCAGCGTGATGGCTTCCATCACAACTTCAAGCGCTTCTTCGTTTGACTTCAGATTCGGCGCAAAGCCGCCTTCGTCGCCCACCGCGGTGGAATATCCGCGCTTCTTAAGAACTCCCTTCAAAGTGTGGAATACTTCGGTTCCCATGCGCAGCGATTCGGAGAATCTCGGCGCGCCGTGCGGGATGATCATGAACTCCTGCGGGTCCACTGAATTATCGGCGTGAGCGCCGCCGTTCAGGATATTCATCATCGGAACCGGCAGCAAGTTAGCGGATACGCCCCCGAGATAGCGGTAGAGCGGCGTCATCTGTGAAGCGGCGGCGGCGCGGGCGGCGGCCATGGAAACAGCAAGGATGGCGTTGGCTCCAAGGCGTCCTTTGTTGGGGGTGCCGTCGAGTTCGATCATCCGGTGGTCGAGGCCGGCTTGATCCATGACGTCCATGCCATCGAGCGCCGGGCCGATTTCGGTGAGGATGTTCTTCACGGCTTTGAGCGTGCCTTTGCCGAGGTAGCGAGACTTGTCGTTATCGCGCAGTTCGACTGCTTCGTGCTCCCCGGTGGATGCGCCGGAGGGAACGGCTGCGCGGCCAATATTGCCGTCGGCGACAAGAACGTCCGCCTCTACGGTGGGGTTGCCGCGGGAGTCGAGGATCTCGCGTCCGATGATTTTAACTATATCCATTGCTTTGCTTGTTGTCCTTAGAGGGTGCTGAGTTGTTGGTGCGAATCCCTATTTTGGCACAGTGTCCAGGAGTCTGTGCCCGACCGCGGACAGAGCTTGCATGGTGCGTCGCGGATGCAAGGTCTTGCCCCGGATGTAGTCTGTGTCAAAGGTAGAGATGGAGAAGATGGAGATGCCGGACTTGGCCAGGGGAATGGCGAACGCCGCCAGGATTCCGGTCATCGTGAAGGCGAGAGTGCCGGCGATTTCGAGTGCAGTCCATCCCGACTCGGTTTGCAATGAATCGAGTGGCGCATTTCCACAAATGACAGCGGCTTCAGCGGGGGCGAGTGACGGAGAAAAAGCCTCCGCCGGCTGCCGGAATTGGCGATTTTGGGTGGAAGCCGGCGCATGGACAATTCGGGTTTTAAGATTCTATAGTCCAAAGCTGTTATACTAAGGGGCTGATTCTACACGCGAGGGGGTGAATTTTTTTTGGCTGAAGTCCATTTACAAGATGGTGAAACACTCGAAAGCGCATTGCGCCGGTTCAAGCGCAAGGTGCAGCAGGAGGACATCATCAAGGAAATCAAGCGCCACTCCTTCTATCTGAAACCGGGTGAGAAGCAGCGGACCAAGGAAGCCCTGGCCCGCAAGCGCAACCGTAAGAAGAGAAGCAAAGACATCGAATAACGTTTCGAGTCAGACAGTACCGCCAAGGCGCTCCTTTAGCGGAGCGCCTTTTCCATTGGGTTTTCGACTTTCTTGTACCCCGCCGGTACTTCGAACCTGGAAGGGTCCACGGCGGCGGTGGAGAAGTTGCTGGATTCGGTGGTCATCTCCATGAGTGATCCGGAAGCATCGGAGGACTGCGCGGGCGCGGTGGAAGTTTGCGCAGGCTGGTCTTCAGCCGGCTTCTTCTTTTTGCCCAAGCCGCCCAGCCCGAAGCGGCCCGCGATCGCGCTGGCTGCCGCTTCACTAGCCGTCGGCGGCGGGGCAGCCTGCCTGGGCTTTTCCGCATTACCCGACTGCGGCGTCGCGGCGCCATCGCCGGCTACGCCCATCTTCATAATTTGCAGAATCGGAACGCCTTCCAGTTTCGCCGACTCTTTAGCCAACTGGCCCATGCCCTTCATCATGTCTCCGCGCTGCATGGCCATGGCATTGCTGCCGGGCGTCCAGGCGAGTTTTGTGGCCATACGTTTGTAAAAGTCCCTTATTTCCTCATAACCCGGAATCTGGGGCGTAAGATACATGTCGGAAACAACGGTCATAGCGCCTTTGTTCCCCGACTTCTGATCGGTGGCTTCCATCTCGATCGTAAGCACAACTTCCTTGGTGTTGAATCCGGAAACCACTTTCTTCTCGCCGGTCTCTTTCAAAGAAACCTTGAAGTTCATATCGGCTTTTTGTTCTTTGCCTTTCTCCGCCATCTTGTCCGACATTTGTTGTATGGCCTTGGCCATGTCGGCGAAGGTAATTACAGAGTAAGTCTTCTTCAGCGGATCGATGTCAGTGATGGTTTCGCTCTTTAGATCGATCACGGAAATGTGGTTTGCGCCGATGTGGGCCATACGGTCGCCTTTGACCATCACGGTGCTGCCCATGGGGTCACGGGCAGCCTTGGAGAATGCTCCGGCGAGCTTCATCATTCCGGCCATCGCGCCGCCGGTCATCTTGACATTCTGGTCGTAGGAAAAATCGGCCAAAGCCACTGTGGAGGCAACGCAGCAAACGCCGGCCGCCAAGAATGTTTTTCGCAACATAGTATGACTCCTCACAAAGTTCATGGTACTTCATTGGCTGTACAGCGGAGGAACCGGCGCATGATGGAGTGAGAATGAAACGCACAGCCGGACCATTCGATGCGATGTTGATCTCGAAGGAATCGGACCGGCAACCGGCGGAAGCGGCGCCGGGGCGGATGTTGACGGCGGGCACGAACGTGACTGGCCCGGCGGGTTATGTTGCGATTGCGCGTTACCAGAGTGCCGGATTCGGGGACGGGCGAAGTGGCGGGCCCTGTGGGGCGGAAAGCACTCGTACGATCTTGAATACACAATTGGCGATTGCAGTACAATGGCCGTCTTGAGCAAAATATGAATGAGCTGAAAATCAGGCCGAGCGCAAAGCTTTTGATACCGTTCTATCTCGGCGCGGTTGCACTGTCGATCCTCATTGAAGTTTACCGGAAGGACGCCGACCCGACGTTGATTTACCTGCACGCGATCCCGGCCTTTCTGGTTCTGTGGACGCTCGTGCGGCATCTTGGTCTGAATTACACGACGTTGACGGTGGGGGGCGGGAAGCTTCGCTATCAGTCGGGTGTCATGTCGAGGTCCACGCGAACGATGGAAATCAAGAAAGTGCAGGACGTCCGGGTGGATCAGACATTGGGACAGCGGATGCTGGGGATGGGCGATATTTCGATTGAAACAGCGGGCGATTCCAGCCGTCTCACGATGAAGTCCATCGACCGGCCGCACACTGTGGCGGAACAGATATTGGATGCGGCCCACAAGGCCGTCTGAGCGGAACATTTCATGACCGACAAAAAACTGAGCGGAAAAACTGCGCTGATTACCGGCGCGAGTAAGGGTTTGGGAAGAGCGATGGCTTTGGCGTTAGGCGCGGCCGGCGCACGGCTGGCACTTGTTTCGCGCGATGTGAAGCAGATGGAAGAGACGGCGGCGGCGGTGCGCGAACTGGGCGCGGTGGCGGATATTTTCCGCGCCGACATCACCGATGAGGCGCAGGTTCTTCAATTGGAGAAGGACGTTTTGGCTACGTCGGGCAAAATTCAGATCCTGATCAACAATGCGGGTGTGAACGTTCGGAAGCCCGTGACTGAATTTACGCTGGCGGATTGGAATAGCGTGCTCGATACGAATCTCACCAGCGTCTTCCTGATGTGCCGGTCGTTTGTGCCGCATATGAAGGGCAATGGATACGGGCGAATTCTCAATATGACGTCGATCATGAGCCACGTCTCGCTGCCGGAGCGCATCGCGTATTCGTCGAGCAAAGCGGGACTTCTTGGATTGACGCGCGCTTTGGCGCTGGAACTGGCGCCGGAGA
>JANXXV010000166.1 GCA_025350445.1 Bryobacteraceae bacterium
CCGGGCAGCTTCGACTTCCCCGCCACTGCTTCCTTGGTTTGCGGCTCCTGCGTCAATACGTCGAAGATCTGGCTGAGCACCACTGCGTGCGGATAGTCGCGTTCGAAGAAATAGTCGTGCGTGCGGCGATCCGCGTAGGAGTGCATCAACACCGCGCGGGATGGCAACCCGTCACGGCCCGCGCGCCCAATCTCCTGGTAGTAAGCCTCCACACTTCCCGGCAGCGCGGTATGGATCACCGTCCGGATGTTCGGCTTGTCGATGCCCATGCCAAACGCAATGGTCGCGACGATCACCTCCAGCTTACCGGCGAGGAACTCCGCCTGCACCCGTTGCCGCACGGCAGCGGTGAGGCCCGCATGGTACGAAGCTGTGGGCATGTGCGGCTTCAATTCCGCTGCCAACTCATCGGCGGTGGCACGCGTAGGCGCGTAGACGATAGCCGGGCGGCGCTCGTCGTCTTCAAGCAACTCCCGCACCAGCGGGAAACGCTCGTTCTGCGCGGTCTCCACTACTTCGATGGCGATGTTGTCGCGCCGGAAGCCATGGATGAAGCGCCCGCCGCGGCCCAGTCCCAGTTGTTCCGCGATGTCGTTCTGCACCAGCGGCGTCGCGGTGGCTGTCAGCGCGATCACCGTGGCCGGACGCAATGCAGGTAGATGTTGGCCCAGCGTTCGGTAGTCCGGGCGGAAATCGTGCCCCCATTGTGAGATGCAGTGCGCCTCATCCACCGCCACCAGAGTCGGTTTGCGCTTGGCCAGCATTTCAGGGAAGCCCGGAACCCGCAACCGCTCAGGCGCGATGAACAGAAATTGCAACTTGCCCTGCAGATAGTCGATACAAACCTGCCGCGACTCGGCGCGGTCGCGGCCGGAATGGATCCGTTCCACCGCAAAACCGCGCTCTTTCAGCTTCGCTACCTGGTCTTCCATCAGCGCGATCAGCGGGCTGATCACCAGTGTGGTGCCGCCCAGCGCAAGGCCGGGCAGTTGGTAGCACAGTGATTTCCCCGCGCCCGTCGGCATCACTAGCAAGACGTCTTTGCCCGCCACCACCGCGCGGCACACCGCTTCCTGATTGGCGCGAAACTCCGCGAAGCCAAAGGCGGAATGCAGCAGGCCGGGAAGGTCTTTGCGTTCGTCCTCCGTGATCTCGCGCGCCGGGACGGCCGCTTCCGCCGTGCGAACCTCCGAGGGCGGCGGGGACGTCTGCCTGGGCTGCTGTTGGCCCACCTTGCCAACTACTTCAGCCACGTATTGCTCAATCCCTTTGAGGAACGGCGGCAGTTCCGCATTGCGGCGCTCTATGCGCTTCAGAAACGCTTCCCACTGTCCGGTCATGGCCGGACTCTTTACTTCCGGATGCACCACCTCTATCAGATGAACGCCTTTGTCGGTGGCCTCCAGAGCTTTACCCTGGCGTTGAACGTAGCCACGCTTTAACAAAACCTCGATGATGGACGCGCGTGTTGCAGGGGTGCCCAGCCCGGAGTCTTTCATCGCATCGGACAGCTCTTTCTCGTCCAGCGTTTTGCCCGCCGTTTGCATCGCGGTCAGCAGCGTCGCGTCGGTAAGGCGTTTCGGGGGCCGCGTCTTCTTTAGCACCGAATCAGCCTTCAGCACATCCTGCAATTGATCGGCCCGAAGGCTTGTGGGCAGCACTTGTCCCGCGTCGCCTGCCGTATCTTCCGCGCCCTCTTTCGGCTTGCTTTTCTTCTTACTCTCCGCGCCAATATCCAGCACTTTCCAACCAATCTGACGCACCACCGTGCCGCTGGAATGGTAGTGGTCCAAAATGTCGGCGTTCGTGATCTTCGTAATTACGGTGGTGACATCGGATATAAAATCGTCATGCCAGGCGGAGAGTAAGCGGCGGCACACCAGATCGTAAAGGCGGCGCTCATCTTCCGAAAGATTCGCCTTTGCCAGCGGCGTAATCGTGGGGATGATGGCATGGTGATCCGTGATCTTCGTGTCGTCCACGAAGCGCGGACCCAGCGGCCGCTCGCCTGTACCCGGCGCGATCAGCTTCGCATATTGCGGGCTGATATTACGAACGATGGCGGGCAGCGTCTCCGCCACCGACTTCGAAAGATGACGGCTGTCCGTGCGCGGGTAACTCAGCAGTTTGTGCTTTTCATACAGCGCCTGCGCAACCTCAAGCGTCTTCTGAGCGCTGAATCCATAAAGCCGGTTCGCGTGGCGCTGCAACTCGGTAAGGTCATACAGCGGAGGCGGCCCCATGCGCTTCGTCTCGGATTGCAGCGATGCAATTCGAGCCTCACCAGCGCGGGCCCGCTCGACAATCTGCTTGGCTTCGTCGTTGTCCTTGGCTGCCGGCAGGCGCATTGCCTGTTGCAGCGTCTCTTTTTCTTTGTTAAACGGCCTGTGCCACGTGCCCTGATAACTTGGCCGGTCATTCTGCGCCGCCGATTCCCGCGGCGAAAACGTGGCCAATACTTCACGGTATTCTTCCGGCACAAACTGGCGGATGGCGAGTTCGCGTTCCACAATCATCGCCAGCGTGGGAGTTTGCACGCGGCCTACCGAAAGCTCTTCGCCGAAAGCCAGCGTGTAGGCGCGGGAGAGGTTCATTCCTACTAACCAGTCGGCACGGCTTCGTCCACGCGCCGCATCGCCCAGACCGTCGTAGTCGTGCCCGTCTTTCAACTGGTCGAAACCCTTGCGGATCGCATCGGGCGTAAGCGATGAAATCCACAGCCGCTGCACAGGCTTCGTCGACTGCGCCGCTTCGTAGATGTATCGGAAAATCAGCTCGCCTTCGCGCCCGGCGTCCGTAGCACACACCACCCGCGCGACCTTCGATGAGGTGATGATCTTACGGACCGTTTCATACTGGTCTTTCGTCTTGTCGTAGACAACCAGCGGCCATTCTTTCGGCAGCATCGGCAGCAGGTTTCGCCGCCAGCTTTTCCATTCCGGCTGGATTTCGTGCGGCTGCGCCAAGGCCACCAGATGGCCGATAGCCCACGTGACAATAAAGCCGCCCCCATGCATATACCCATCGCCTTTTTGATTGGCGCCCAGGACCTTGGCGATGTCCCGGGCTACGGACGGCTTTTCAGCCACCACCGCGGTGGCGCCGGCTGCATGGCCGTTCGAAGGCGGAGGTTGAGG
>JANXXV010000191.1 GCA_025350445.1 Bryobacteraceae bacterium
AACACCATCATTGCCGTGGCGCCGAACCCCGGTGCGTTCGATGAAATCGAAAAGTGGATCAAGAAACTGGATGTGCCCATTCAGATCACCGCCGGATCGATCGACAACTACGTTTACCGCGTCAAATATGGACGTTCGGAAACTTTGGCGGGAGCCATCATGCAGCTTTACGGCGGCAGCTCCTACGGGGGCGGTTACGGCGGATACGGCGGCTACGGAGGAGGAGGCTTTCCCGGCGCGGGCATGCCCGGCGGCGCTTATGGCTCGTTCGGAAATGGCCCAATGCCTTCCGGCCCAGGAGGAGCGGCCTATAATCCCAGCGGTCAGTACGGCGGTCAGTACGGCGGCCAAGCCGGCGGCTATCCCGCACCCGGCGTGGTTTCAAATGGACCTGCCGGCGGCCCTGGACTACTTGGCGCCGGTATGGATCAAACCGGCTCCTATCTGAGTGGTGGCGCAGGCGGTGCACAAGGCCGAATTCCCCGCATTGTTCCCAACCCGCTCGACAACTCTCTGCTCATCCAGGGCACGCCGCAAGAATACGCGGGCATTCTCAAGCTGTTGAAGGAACTCGACATTCCGCCGCGGCAGGTTCTGATCGAAGCCAAAATTTATGAGGTGGATTTATCCGGTGCTTTCCAGGCCGGTGTCCAGGCTTTTCTGCAGAACCGTAGCGGCGCCGATGGCGCGAAGATTAGCACCAGGGCTCTGATTGGCAGCTCGGCGCAGGGAGCGTTGAACCTCTCGGTGGGCGCGCTGGTGAGTCAAAGCCGCGAACTGCTGGCCTTTCTGCAGGCGAGCGAAGCAACCACTCGCGCCAAAGTGATTTCGGCGCCCAGCATTATTGCAACCGACAGCATCCAGGCCAGTATTAATGTAGGAACCGAAGTGCCGACATTAACTACTCAGGCCGTTACCGGCGTACAGAGCGGCGGCAGTTCCGTGTTCGCCAACAACATCACCAATCGCAATTCGGGCGTCACCCTGAGCGTCCTCGCCCGGGTGAATCCCAGCGGAGTTGTCACTCTGGTGATCAATCAGGAGGTCAGCGCTCCGGAGCCCCCTACAACCAGTTCGGCCATCCAGTCGCCGTCGTTTTCAAAGAGAAGCGTCCAGACCCAAGTGACGCTTCAGGACGGTGACACCATCGCAATCGGTGGAATCATCGACGAGAAGAGCAGCGAATCGAGCAGTGGGATTCCCTTTCTTCACCGCCTACCGGTCGTCGGCGCTGCCTTCGGCTCCAAGTCGTTCAGTAAAACCAGAACCGAACTGATCATCTTCATGACCCCGCGAGTGATCTACGATACCAACGAAATGGCCGATGCCAGCGATGAACTTAAGACCCAGTTGAAGAGAGTGCTGAAAAACGTCAGGTCGAAAGAGTAGGCGCTGCTGACCGCCGCCGGATTGTAATCCGCACCGCGCCGGGTTGGTCCCACGCCCCGTTGGCTGGGTCCTGATCCGCGACCCGCTAGACAGTTTTGAATCGCTCTGCCCGGCAGCGACGCCAACAACCGCCTCACGGCGTCCCGGCTTGGGTCGTCCAACGTTGGGCGGTTGAAGTCACCATCCACGAAATCGGCGCTCATTCCGGCTTCGAGGCCCAACGCCAATGGTTTGATTTCGCCATCGCCCGCACCAGTCCCATCTTGCCCGGGGCCGTTCTTCCTCATCACCCTACTGGCCCAAAGCCTTGTTGCTGACGGAAAGCTCTCCTTGGCCGGCGCTTCTGTTCACCCCCCCCTGGCTGACGTCCTCTGCCGGGGAGCCTGATGGACCATGCCCGGCTGAGGGTTACGGCTCAGAACGCGCTTCGGAGACGCGGCCGTCAATGAGCGGTTGGAGCACCTATTCTATGCCGATCCCTTTGTAGCCGCGTGCGCCGTCGCCGCCCTGTATCGTAAGGCCTGGTCGATAGTTCTTAACACACTTTGTTCTTCGAGCGGCTTCGCAAGGACATCATGGCCGCCGCACTGCACCACTTCCTGCCACAGAAACCCGTCAATCCGGGTGGATGCCAACAAAATACAAGGGGATAGCTTTGCCAGATCCCGAACCGCTTGCTTCCAGTCTTGGCATGGCAGATCCCGGTCGCAGACGACCACAGCGAACCGCCGGCTGTTCAACAGGGGAGCTGCCTCGTCCCAACTCCCGGTAGCCACCGCCTCCCAGTTGACTCGTTGCGAGGATGCCAGCTTGAACAGGGAGCGGTCCGCCTCCGAGTGCAGTATCGCCAGCAGGCGGACGGCATCCGGCTTCGACGCCGCGGCGATTCGGGATTTGATGTATTCAAACACCTATCGCAACACTCCCGTTTCGAACGCGAGGACTGAGCGCTGCGCCTGATAGTCGTACTTCGCGCTGGCACTGACGATCTGGGCTGACGTCAGGTTGAGCTGCGCCTGGCTCAATTCGATGATGGAACTGAGGCCCAGATCGTAGCGGCTTTGGGATAAGTCCAATGCCAGCCTGGCTTGTTCCAGCAATTGCGCCGTTAAGCCGACTCGTTCAAAAGCGGTGGATGCGTTCAGATACGCAACTTTGACATCGCGCGCAATGCGGTTGGCCAGATCAATCGCGCTTTGCGCAACAGCCTTAGCCCGGAAATCCGCCTCGCTCCGGCGTGCTTTGAAAAGGCCTCCGTTGAAGACGGGCACATTGATATTCACGCCGACTGCGCCATACTTGCCGGGAATCACGTCCTGCCCGGCGGGAACGAAACCAGCCGTGCCCACCAGGGCGATAGTTGGATACTGAAGCGCCCGCTCGGCCTGTGCAAACCGCTCGGCCGCACTCTGCTCCAAGTGAATGTTCGCCAGCTCCGGCCTCTTCTGAAGGGCGCTCTGAATGAGCGGGTCCACTTGATCGGGGAGGAAATCCGGCATGGGTTCCTCGGCGAGCGTTATCGACTTCTGCCCCGGGATTCCCATGGCAGTCAGCAACTGCGCTTGGGCCGCCTGCACTTCATTACGCGCTCCCGCCAACAGCAGTCTCGCGTCGGACAGGTTGACACTGGCGAAGCTGACATCCAACTGCGATTTCAAATTGCTCTGCGCCAGCGCGGTCACCTGATCCACCACCAGCTTGCGCGCGTCGACTGTCTGCTCGGCCACTTTCAGCAGGGATTGCGCACGCAATACAGCAAAGTAGGCGCGGTCTGTTGCCAGCAGGATTTGAGCGCGGGTTGTTTCCGTTATCTGATCCTGGGCCTGCGCGCGCAACTTGGCCGATTCCACGAGGCTGGTGTTGCGGCCAAAATCCGTAATCAACTGCGTGATGGAAAGGCCTGTGCCGAGCCGGTTGTAGACCACTGGATTGTTCAGACCTCCAGCGGCCAGGCGGCTTCCGGAATCGGCTCCGACGCCCGTGATACTACCGAACAGCGCCGGCTGGGCATTCGCGCGGAGTTCCAGCGGTATCTGATACGAAGCCGCGGCGTTCAGTTTGGCTGCGCCGAACTGTGGATTGTTCTGAATGGTGAGTTTCTCGGCTTCGGCCAGCGTTAGGTGCAGAGCGTCTTGAGCGAAGGCGCCGGAAGCGAGGACAAAAAAGATCGGTGTAAGCCTCATGCGCGCGCCTCGCGGTAGACCAGAAAGTATCCAGCGGGAACCAGGAAAAC
>JANXXV010000227.1 GCA_025350445.1 Bryobacteraceae bacterium
GTTTTCCTCGGTGGCTTCCTTTCGCTGATGACGGCGGCCGTTCTCGCTCTTTCTGAGCTTTTGGCATCCGGCGTCACCATGCCCCGAGTCGTGTTGGGCGTGTCGTTTGGGCTCTTTGTAGTTTCGGCCGTGATCGAAGGCGTGATTACTCTCGCCGTATTCCAGGCACTGGAAACCATCAATCCACGGTTTATCCGGCAGCCTTCCTCGGAACAAAGCCGGGCTTTGGGTGCCTTGGCACTGGCCGCGGTAGTGTTGGTGGTAGGTGGAATCCTGGTAGCGTCCGCGCATCCCGACGGCATCGGAAAGCTGACTGAAAACCTCGGTATTGCCAGTCGCGCCACTTCATTGCTGCAGACGCCGATGGCCGATTACGAATTAAAATTCTGGCAGTCTCCGTGGCTTCAAAAGGCGACCGCCGGGTTGCTGGGCCTGTTGCTCATTTCGGCTGTGTGCCTAATGCTCGGCCGTATGCTGCGCTCGCGCGCCCTTACGCGGTAAACTCACCCGATAAGCCGTCCTGGCTGAATAAAGCCTAACGACACTCCGGTCATCAAGATTCCCAGAATCACCACTACTGCCGCAGAAGCAATTGGAATGTACCGGAACGCCGGGCTCGCCGCCGCCGCCTGCGCATCCGGAAGCCACGACTTCGCATAGACTACAAGCAGTCCGATTGCCGTCAACACCACTGCCAGGCCGGCACTGAATCCCACGAGCAACAAGATGCCCAGGCCCACGCGGCCAATCGCAATCGAACTGAGCAGGATCACCAGTCCGGAAGGGCAGGGAACCAGTCCGCCGCTGGCGCCCAAGGCGATGAGACTGCCCATGGTGACCTCGGCTTCCGGCACATGGGTGTGTCCACCCGGGCCGTGATGGTGGTCATGATCATGATCGTGATCGTGATCGTGTGAATGCGAATGGTCATGATGGTGGTGCTGCCGCGGCCGCAGCTTTTTGATCCGGCGGAAAAACAGCGTCCCGCCGATCCAGACAATCGTGATCCCGGAGATCGCTCCCAGCACCGGATACAATTGCTCCGGCAGGATATACCGCGACAGAAACAGCGTCACGAATCCCAGCGCGAAAACGCTGATAGTATGCGTGAACGTAACCATCGCGCCAAGAAACACCGCGTGTTTGAAGGCCCCTCGCGAGCCCACCAGATAGGCCGCAACCATTGTCTTCCCATGTCCGGGTGAAAACGCGTGCATCGCGCCCAGTCCGAATGCCACCGCCAGGCCAATCAGAATCATGCTGAAACTGATCTCCTTGCGGCTTAACAGTTCCGATAGAAAATCTCCCCGCACCACGGTTCCGCCGGCTTGTGCCGCAGGTGGCAACGCTGCCGCGACGGGCGCGGGTGCCGGCGCGGGCTCTGGCTTTGCGGCCACCACCGGCAGCGCTTCCGAGGTCCATTGCACCGAGACTTTCAAGACCTGTGGAGGAGCAACCGTCGCATCCTGCGGATACACTTTCAAGCCATCGCTGCGGTCCTCGGTTCCCACGCTGCCGGCGCCGAGTTTCGCGCCTTTGCCGGATGCCAAAACCACTTCTTTCCAGCCCGCGCGGTCCGGGTAGTTACCGTCTTCGTAATCGAGCTTACCAGCCACGCCGGGTACGCGCAGCTTCGCCGTAATCCGCATCACCGGCATATTGCCCGCGCCGTCTGAAACCACCAGTTCCGCACTTTCGTAAACCGGGTGTACGGTCTTCCCATTCGACTGCACCGTCAGCTTGCGCGTCCACTCCCGCATCTGTTGCGCGGCCTTCTGCTCCAGGCTCTTGCGCGGGCTGGCCGCCGTCAGATTCCACCCTTGCAGCAGTTCAAACGTTGGGATCTCCGCCAGGTCCAACGCATAAAGAATCTCCACCTGCTCCTGACCCACACTCAGCCGGGAATAGTGATTCACGCTGAAATTGCCCATGGGATGCGCGTCCATCAGCAGTGCAAATATTGGCAATGCCAGCAACCGTGTGGATTTCAAATCGGGAACACCTCTCATGTTCACTACGATTGTATGCCTGCAATTGGATGCCTTCGTTACAAGCAAAGTACCGAAAGCATGGATAAACGCAAATGCCGTATCCTGATTGCCGGCGATCAGACTGGCGTCCTGGAAGCACTCCGCCTGCTGCTGAAAGCCGAGGGTTTTCAGAGGGAAGCTGTCACCTCCCCAGCCACCGTCACCGGCGCTCTGGAATCGCGCGGGTACGACGTACTGCTGGTGGATCTGAATTACACAAGCGATACCACATCGGGGCAGGAAGGTCTCGATCTGTGCGCAGCCGGCGGTTCCCGGCTTCCAGGCGCTACCGTTTGCGGAGAGCTTCACTGAGTGCGATATGACCATCAACCCGATTGCCAAGAAGCTGGGTCTCAAGCCAGGGTTGCGCGCGTTGATTGTTGGCGCCCCGGAAGGATATTTGAAATTAACCGCACCCCTGCCGGAAGGGGTAACTGTTTCGGGCGCTGTCGCCGGGACGTATGAGTTTGTGCAATTCTTCGCCGTCCGCAAAACCGAAATCACCAAGGTTGCGCCGGTGCTGTTGAAACACGCCGCCCGCGGCGCGCTAGTTTGGATTAAGTATCCGAAGAAGTCATCGGGCGTCGACAGCGACCTGAGCAGGGAGGCAGTCTGGGAGGCAATGCGCGAAACCGGCTTGCGCCCGGAGACCCAAATCGCCATCGACGAAATCTGGTCCGGGCTCCGCTTCCGGCCCGCCGAAGACGTCGGGAAAAGAAAAAGGGCCAGTCCGTGAAGACTAGCCCCGGTCGTCCTCCGAATTATAGATCGACTCTTATTTTTGAGCCTTAATCATTGCAAGCTGTGCACGAATTGGCTTGGCCCTCGATTCCATCTTCGAGGCCTCTCCCTTCCGCTTCAACTTCCGTAAAACTACCGCGTACTCGTCCAATGTTTCGAGCAGGTACGGCGGCGGCGCATCCACTGTGGCGACGCCTTTCTTCGCCTTTTTCATCGGGGTGTTCTTGTCGTAGATCGCCAACGCAAGCCGGTACAGCGGATCGGCATCGCCGAATTTCTCGCGCGAAACGTAGACGTTCGCCAGACTCCGCAGACTCACCAAAGTCTCCTTCTCGTGGATCGAGAAAGACTGCTTGAACAATGGCTCGGCCTCCACCAGCTTCTCCTGCGACGCATAGCAGGCGGCCAGCCGGTCGAGCGATGAGGTGACTAATTGATGTTCCGGACTCAGCGTCGTGGTGCGGATCAGCAACGACCGCTCATAGAACGGAGCCGCCTCCGGGAACCGCTTCTGCTTGATGTACAGCATCGCCAGATTGTCCAGCGCACCAGCCATGTCCGGGTGTGACGGGCCAAAGGCGCTCTCCCGGATGGCCATCGACCGCAGGAAGAACGGTTCGGCCTTGTCGTACTTTTCCTCATCGCGATACGCATTCGCCACGCTGTCTAAAGTGCCCATCAGGTTCGGCGAGTTCGGTCCATACTGCTTCTCAAGGATCGCCAAAGAACGCATGTATAGTTCTTCCGCCGCTTTGAATTTCGACGCGGTCACGTAAAGCGCCGCAAGCTTGGAAAGCTCGGCCGCCATTTCCGGATTATCCGCACCCTGGTTCTTCTCGCGGATCGAAATGGCCCGCTTCAGCATCGGCTCGGCTTCCGTATTCTTGTTCAGCGCCTGGCAGGATTGCGCCACATTCGTCAGCGCCGGAATCAAATCCACATATTCCGGGCCGAACTTCTTTTCGAGCAAGGTCAACTCCCGGCGGAAGTAGGTTTCCGCCGAGACAAACTTCATCTGCGCGAAGCACACGCGCCCCAGATCGTCGATATCCTTCGCCAGATCCGGATGGAACTTGCCGAGGAAACGTTCCTTCAACGCAAGGTGCCGTTCCATCAAAGGTTCGGCGTCCGCGTACTTGCTTTGCGCGCGGTAGACCTGCGCCAGATCGTCCAGCGTGCTAACGAGCTTGGGATCGTTCGAGGCAAACTCGCGCGTCGACTTCATCGCCGCCTTCAGTTGTTTTTCCGCCTCCCGATAGTTCCCGATGCCATAGGCGGCCTTTCCATCGGCGTACTCTTTTTCCCAGTTGTTTGGACCGCCCGTCCCGGTACCAACTGTGCTCTGTGCGATCGCGGAAGTCGCGGAAACCGCCAACACAGCTCCAACCAAAAGAAAACAGTGCAGATTTCTCATTTCTTCCTTCTATGCCTCACGTGACAGTAATTGCAGTAGTCTCTATCATCGTCACATCTGAAGAATAATAATAGCTAGGGAATCCACTTACGGCGTCCTGGAACTCAAGTACTCGGTATACCCCAGTTTGTAGCGATCCCGATCGCGCTTCGTGCCACGCATCTCCATCAGGGTCAGTGAGTTAGATTCTTTTTGGCGTATCCAGGAAATTTCACCTTATTCTTAATTAGTCCTAGGTGCTAAGGCGAAGCACTTATTTTCCGGCCGGCGGGCATAGATCCAGCGTTAGGTTACGGTTTTTTGATTTCCTCCGGCTTACAATGCTGGCTTACACTGAAGGTTACCTCTTAATGATTTCCGAACCGAAAGCGATTTGCCTGCTGAGCGGCGGACTGGATTCGTCCACCTGCCTCGCTGTAGCCCGCAACCGCCAGTTCACCTGTTACAGCCTGTCATTCGACTATGGCCAACGCCATCGCGTGGAACTGGACGCCGCACGCCGCATCGCCGCCAGTCTGGGCGTGGTAGAGCACCGCGTGGTCCCCGTCGATCTCCGTGCTTTTGGCGGTTCCGCCCTAACCAGTGAGATTGCGGTGCCGAAAGGCCGTGGCGCGGATGAGATGGGGCACGGTATCCCAGTCACTTATGTTCCCGCAAGGAACACCATATTCCTATCCTTCGCGCTGGCTTGGGCGGAAGTTCTGGGCGTCTCGGATATTTTCCTGGGCGTAAACGCGATCGACTATTCCGGCTACCCCGATTGCCGCCCGGAATTCATCGCGGCCTTTGAATCGATGGCGAACCTGGCCACCAAGGCAGGGGTCGAAGGCACGACAAAGATCAAGGTACACACGCCGCTGATTCAGCTCTCCAAGGCCGGCATTGTGAAGCTGGGCGCTAGCCTGGGCGTCGATTTCTCGCTCACCCACAGTTGCTACGATCCCGATTCCGCCGGCCGTTCCTGCGGAGAATGCGATTCCTGCATTCTGCGTAAAAAAGGTTTCGCCGAAGCCGGCCTCGCAGACCCATTGGAGTACCTGACATGAACATTTCCGAAATATTCTACAGCGTGCAGGGAGAAGGAATGCTTGCCGGAGTGCCCTCGGTATTCGTTCGCACCAGCGGCTGCAACCTGCGCTGCACCTGGTGTGACACGCCATATACATCGTGGGAACCGGCGGGCGACGACCTGATGCTGGGCGGTATTCTTTCTGCGGTACGCCGGTTTTGGGCGGATCATGTGGTGGTGACTGGCGGAGAGCCGATGATCGCCCCGGACATCGTCAAGCTCACCGAGGGACTGAAGCGCATGGATCAACACATCACCGTTGAGACAGCGGGTACGGTGTTCAAGCCCGTGGTCTGCGATTTAATGAGCATCAGCCCCAAGCTCTCGAATTCAACGCCTCACGAACGGGAGGACGGGCAGTGGGCCGCCCAGCACGACCGTCTTCGCATGCAACCGGACGTGCTGCGGCAGTTGATGGCGAACTATAACTACCAATTGAAATTCGTGGTGAAGCACAAGCGGGATGTAGGCGAGATCAAAGCGCTTGCCGAAGAGTTGGGTGCCGATAAATCCCGTGTCCTATTGATGCCGGAAGGCGCCGATTCCCTCACCTTGCGTGAGCGCGCGCCGTGGATTGCTGAAGTCTGTAAGACCGAAGGCTACCGCTTCTGTCCGCGCCTTCACATCGACCTCTATGGAAATAAGCGGGGGACTTAGTGTCACCGGTTGGACGGCGGACGCCTCGCCCGCGGCACCGGCGAACAGGAGACCAGACATGCCAACCCGGCAACTACGCGATCTGACGGGAATCGGTCCGGCGATGTTGAAAGATTTTGAGCTGCTGCGCATCGGCTCAGTGGAGCAGTTGGCGCAGCAGGACCCCGCCGCGGTTTACCGCAGCCTCTGCCGGCTGACGGCCACAAGGCAAGATCCGTGCGTGCTGGATACCTTCGTCTGGGCGGTAGCCCAGGCATGTGACCCGGACCTGCCCGCCGGGCAGCGTAACTGGTGGTATTGGAGCCGCGTCCGCAAGGCGGCGCAGCGGAAATGATTGCCGTCCTCCTCGATCGAGGCTGCGTCTTGGTTCGCAATATTCCGAAGCCGCGCCGTCCCGAAGGATTCGCTGTCATTCGTTTGCTGATGGGCGGGATCTGCAACACAGACCTGGAACTGCAACGCGGTTACTACGGTTTTGCAGGCATTCCGGGTCACGAGTTTGTGGGCGAGGTGACGGAGGCGGACGACAGGGCGCTAGTCGGCAAGCGGGTAGTAGGCGAAATCAACCTTGCTTGCACGAAGTGCGATTGGTGCGCGCGCGGCCTGGGCCGGCATTGCCCGAAGCGCAAGGTGTTGGGCATCGTCAAACACCCCGGGGCGTTCCGCGAATTCCTCACGCTGCCGGAGCGGAACTTGCACATCGTACCCGCCGGGATTCCTACCCGGCACGCCGTGTTTCTGGAGCCTTTGGGCGCCGCCTGCGAGATTCTGGACCAGGTGAAGATTCCCAAAGGCGCACAAGTGGCGGTGCTGGGCGACGGAAAACTGGGCCTGCTGATCGCGCAGGTGTTGCAGGCAAGCGGCGCGGGCGTACATCAGTTTGGCCGTCACACAGAGAAGCTTCGGATCGCTGCGAAAATGGGCGTCACCGTTGAAATCGTGAAGAAGAAACTGCCTGCCGCGGCTTATGACTGGGTGGTGGACGCAACCGGCAGCAGCGGGGGATTAGGCGCGGCTGTATCGATGGCGCGGCCGCGCGGTACCGTCATCATGAAGTCCACCGTTCATGGCGAAGTCCGCGTCGACGCGGCACCCATCATCGTCAACGAGATTACGCTGGTGGGCTCGCGATGCGGCCGGTTTGCCCCCGCAATCCGGCTGCTGAAGTCCGGCAGGATCAACGTCGAGGACGTGATCTCGGAATCGCACAAGCTCGCCGCCGCGCCCGAGGCGTTCGTACGCGCGGCCGCACGCGGCGTCATGAAAGTGCTGCTTACTTCTTCGGAGGACTGATCATGATGTGCGCCCCCGCGGTGCCGGGGTACATCAGCCAGGGCGCTGTTCCGGGCGTTGTCGTCAGGCCTGTGGTTTCAGGAGTCGCGTATGGCACGTAGACCACCCACCGCAGGTAGGCATCGATCACTTCGCCTTTGGCCGCATCGAAGCCTTTGCCCGTCAGCACGTAGAGCATCCGCGGTTCGCGCGGCATTTTGAGTTTGCCTTCGTCTACTTCCTTCCAGCGGGCCTCGTGGCGTTCCTTGCCCTTGATATCCTTGGCCAGTTCGCGGCCGCGCGCCATGAATGGTTCCAGGTCTTTGTGGTAACAGGCTACGCTGAACGTCTTGTCGGTTGGATCGTCGGCCAGGCAGACCATTTCGTTGGCGCCTTGCCGCAGCGTGACCACGGCGCCCTTTTCGTTGTAACCGAGGACTGTGGCGTTGGCCCGGCGCTCCTTTGGCGCGGCCAGAACCGAGGACGCAATCTGATCCGCCACCGGGGCGACATCCACGGCCCATGCAGGCAGTATTGCCGCAAATCCGGCGAATAGAACTACCAGGTGATTCTTCATTTTCACTAGCTCCTTGAAAAGCGGCGGTGGGCCGCTGCGTCTCGTAGTATATCTCGCCCGGTTACCTTCGTTGGGTTGCTTCGCGGGAAAGCAGGTCGCCGGCAAAGAAGCCGGACGAGGGCGTCCGGCGCGGTCCAGGGGGAGCGCCCTCCGCCGTAACCCATACCAAACTCAGCCCCAATTTGACACTGAGGCTCCGTGTCGGCTACACTGAATGGTTTGTAACACGCATTGGAGATACGTCTGTCTATGAATACGCAATTCCCGACCAAGAACGAAATCCCTCGTAACTGGCACGTTATAGACGCGGAAGGGGTTGTCCTCGGTCGGCTGGCCAGCAAGGCTGCCATGATTTTGATGGGCAAAACCAAGCCAATCTATACGCCCTTTATCGACACGGGCGACCATGTCATCGTCATCAACGCCGAGAAGATTAAACTCACCGGCGCAAAAGAAGAGCAGAAGATCTATCGCCGCCACTCGGGGTTTCCGGGCGGACTGAGCGAGATTCA
>JANXXV010000265.1 GCA_025350445.1 Bryobacteraceae bacterium
CGGAGATCAGGCATCCCGGAAAGAAAGGGGAAAACATAGCAAGCACAAAGAATCAAAATGCACTTATACTTATACTGTAACTTCCATTCAGATCCAGGAGAGTTCTTACTTGACCTCGTCGTCTTCTTTGGTTGGTGACTGGCTTCGGGCAATGACCGCCTCTCGGAGCGATTTTTCGACGCTGCTGGCGGCCGCGGAACGTGATGACGCAGGAGGGTTTGAGCACACTATTCGGGAAATTTGCAGGCAGCCGCCAACGTGGGCGGAAACAGCGGGTCAACTGACGGTTCTAGGGACCACGTTCCGCGAGAGTTTCTATTCCTGCGAGCGGATGGTATTGACCGGGTCAGGCAGCTCGCAACACGCCGGGGAGTGCGTCGCCCCCAATCTTCAAAGAGACTTACAGCTACCTGTGGTGGTGTCCAGCGGCGGCGAAATCCTGGTGAGCTCCCGCGCCTCAGCCTCGGGGGAGGCGACGCTGGTCGTATCGCTGGCCCGTTCGGGTGACAGCCCGGAGAGCGCGGCGGTGGTGGAATCGTTGCTCGCGACGGAGCCGAACACCCGTCACCTGATCATCACCTGTAATCCGGCGGGGAGGCTGGCCCGCAGCTTTGCCGATAATCCCCGGGTTCGAGTGGTCTCGCTGGGCGACCGGGTCAACGACCAAAGCCTTGTAATGACCGGGAGTTTCACCAACCTGGCCCTGAGCGCGGGATTCCTGGGCTGGATCGACAAGGGCGGCGAGTTTCTATCGCGGACGAGCCGGCTGTGCGACGCGGGGCAGCGATTGCTGATGGAGTGGCCCGACCGATTGGCCGCTTTCGTTTCCGGCGACATCCAGCGGATTGTTTTCCTGGGGCATGGGTGCCGTTTTGGAGCCGCGCGGGAGGCGGCTCTGAAGATGCTCGAAATGACGGCGGGCAAGGTGGCGACGATGGCGGAGACTTACCTTGGCCTCCGCCATGGCCCAATGTCTTTTATTGATGACAAGACCTTACTCGTGTGTTTCCTTTCCTCCGATCCGCTGACACGATGTTATGAGAGGGATCTGATTCTGGAGCTGGACGACAAGAAATTGGGCGCGCGGAAGCTGATTGCGGGCGTCGATAATCCTGGCGCGGGGTTATGCAAGGGAGACGACCTCGCGATCGCGTACGAGACGGGGCGCGGTATGGACGATGTTGGTTTGGCGTTGCTCGACGTGATGATCGCCCAAATCCTCGGCTTTCACCGCTGCCGCGAGCAGGGCCTGCGGCCGGACTCGCCTTCCGAGGACGGCGTCATCAGCCGCGTTGTCGGCGAATTCCGGATTCACTCACCCGCAGGAGTGGCGAAGTGAAGATTCTGGTCGCCGGCGAATTGAATCCGGATCTGGTCCTGCGAAATTATCAGAAATTCCCCGAGCTGGGGAAAGAGGTCCTGGTGGAGGATCTCGATTTGACGCTTGGGAGTTCGTCGGCGATCTGTGCGGTGGGGCTGGCGAAGCTGGGTGACTCGGTCACGTTCGCGGCCACCGTGGGCGCGGACGCCTATGGAGATTTTTGCACAGCCGCACTGGAAACGGCGGGCATTGATGTTTCTCTGGTCCGGCACCGGAGCGACCTGAAGACGGGCATCACGGTGTCGATTACTTCTTCCAGCGACCGAGCGCTGGTGACGTACCCCGGCGCGATTGGCTGCCTGTCGGCGGCGGACCTGCCGGACACGGCTTTCCCAGGCTTCCGCCATTTTCACGTCTCCAGCTATTTTCTACAGGACGCGCTGCGGCCCGGGCTGCGGAAACTGTTCGCGACGGCCAGGAAGGCGGGTCTCACTACTTCGCTCGATACCGGTTACGATCCCTCGGAGAAGTGGTCGGGAGATCTGATTGACGTGCTGACAGAGGTAGACGTCTTTTTGCCAAATGAAATAGAGATACGCGGGATCACCGGGTGCCGGGATGTAGTGGAAGGACTGGCCAAACTCGACAATTCTCATACGCTGGTGGTGGGCAAGCTGGGCGGAGAGGGCTGCCTGACCCGCTACCAGGGCGAGTGGATACGAGTGCCCGCGTTCCCGATCGGCGTAGTGGACACCACCGGGGCCGGCGACTCCTTCAACGCCGGATTCCTGCACACCTGGTTGCGGGGCGATGCGATGAAGAACTGCCTTGTTTTTGCTTCGGCGTGCGGCGCCTTATCGACGCGTGGCTTGGGGGGAACGGCTACGCAGGCGACCGAAGCGGAAGCGGCGGCCTATTTCCAGGCGCACGCGGGGAATGCGTTACGGTAGCTTGCACTGAACCCGACACGGTTGCATCAGACGTTTGCGCACCGGCCGGGATACGCCCGTCAGGTTTCCCGGAAGCATAACTCCATCAGGCATTCACCACTTCCTGCGCCGCTTCATTTGCCGCAACCTGCATCGGCAAAATGCCAGCTTCCTGATTTCCGTCGAGATCGAGAAGTTCGCGGAAGGTCGCCTCAATGGTTCGCACGGCATTGCTCATTTCGTGGAGCCAGTTGCTCCAAAACTGGCTGATGGAAGGAACTTCCTTGGTCTGGCGGATCTCGCGCAGGATGTCTTTCCGGAACGCGGAGATCTCAAAACCACGCAGCATGGCGGCACCAATATCGGTGAGATTGATCCGGTCATTCAAATCCATGCAGCAAAGATCCTTGCGGAACGTGTATTCCAAACCCTTCTTGCTGGTAGCCGACACAAACTCCTGGAAGGTGATGGCGCCCGAAATAACCTTGGCGTCATCAGTCATGTTGAGCAAAGTGGTCGCACTGGTCGGGACCTTTACGGCGATCGGAGTACTTGCCTCATGCAGCCGGATCTGAGCGGGGCCGGAAATGCCAATCCAGAGGTCACTAGGCAGTTGCGTCATCGAAAAATAGTTCGTTACGATCGACTCCAAGTCCCGGTCTTCCAATTTTTCGATCTCACTTGCTTTGAACCGTGTGGCTTCCTCGGCGCGTTTCTGGAAATCAGGCTGATACTGGGTGTTTTCATACAACCGGTTGAGAATTTCAGCGGGCCAATTGGGCTGAGGATAAGTCCAGGCAACCGGGATAATCTCGACTCCTAACTGTCTGAGGCGAACAGTGATCATGTAGATCAGCTTCTTGTTGGTGTTCTCGATGTAGACCCGGCCGTCGTGAAAGTCCAGCAGCACCGGAACCTGTTTACGGACCGCCGCAGTGACGCCGAGCGTATCTTCGTCAACGGACTTCTTGTCACCGGGCTGGAGAAACTTATACGGCCGGTCCATCAATCGATAAGCGCGCTGTTCTTTGATGGAGGCCACGTCGCTGACGTCTTTCCATTCATTCGATACGGCCCACAGGCCATACCAGGGCATTGTGGGGTGAAGCCGGAACGGCGCCTCGGTAACGCCATAACCCTCGCAGTCCAATATTTCCGGGGGAAGGCTGAGAGTGGCACGTTCCTCTTGTTCCGACATCGCATACGCCGCGAGCTCCGGCTCCTGTTCCGAACCGACGGGATGCTCTTCATCGAGACGGGGACCGCCAAAGGGATTGACCCCGATAGTATCCACGCTGGAATACCGGGTGACGGCGGATGCCGCCATCTGCGACGCCGCAACCATGATCGGCCTGTCTTCCAGGATTGTTCTAAAGGTTTCGAGTGACTCTTTGCCGAGCCCAAAGATGGCCCAGGTACCACGTCCAAACATGCGCAGCTCCTAATTTTGTTGTGATGGAGGCGATCGGCGCTGGAAGCGAACAGCACTGGGAACTGGTGGCTGGTAAATCGGAAAGTTCTCGTCCCAGAACATCCGGGCCTGCGCCCCCACGGCTTTGGCGGTTGGCGCCTGACCTCTCCACCTTTTTACCACGGCGCCCGCGACGGCTCCGATTTGGAATGGGGAAAGTCCCCAGGTTGCCGACGTGCTTTAAATGATAATGGTCGATGTAGCTAGGCAGATAGATCGCACGTTGGCGTTGTACGAAGCTGCTTCGCCGCGCGGCATTTTTACGTCGCTTCCAGGGAAATCAGCTCGTCCTTGATGTAGTGCATCTGGACGAGACGTGGACGCGTAGTGGCGTCTTCAAAATGAAGCGAAACTGCCTCGATTAGATTCGCGCGAAGTTCATCCCAACTGTCAGCAGCCGTGAAAATACCGTGTCCCAAGGCGCGAGCGCAAAAGCCACCTTCTTCCGCATCGTGGATCTCGAAGATTAACTCCATGACAATAGAATACCCGACCGGGGTCGTTGCCTGAACGAAACGCGAAGGCTCATAGTCGTGCCATGTCGCACATGCGATTCACCGTGACCGACCAGATCGCCATTGATACCGAGGGTCGATGATTCCGCGCCCGTATCCGGATTGCCAACGACTCACCCCAACACCAGGCTTGGCAAGGTCTCGCACCAGCTCAAGTCTTGCTTCGGCGTGCGGCGCCTTATCGACGCCTGGCTTGGGGGGTACTGCGACTCAGGCGACCGAAACGGAAGCGGAGGCCTATTTCCAGGCGCAAGCCGGGAATTAGTTGCGATAGCTTGAACTTAATGTGAACGTCAAGCGATGACACGGCTCAGCTTGTCATACGATTTCCGCACCTTCCGGTATCGCCGTCTTGGAGGCCCAACTTCCGGATTGCCGACGACTCTAGGAGTTGACCGGTCGCAAGGGCGTTTCTCAAGTTGACGTGACGCCGACCCGCCAAGAGTAAAGTACGGTCGTGATTCCGTCTTGGAGGACGAGGAGTCGAGCGCGACGACCGGTCCGGAGATGGACGTACCGCAACCCGCCGCGTTTCGGGGCTGTGTGATTGGCCAAACCGTCAACCACGTATGCCCAGAAGGCTCTCACCTATGCTTCGTTTTTTCCAAGTACTTCGTGATGAGATCTATCACTCTTTGGAACGGTATCGCGATGATGATTCCACTATTCGCAGCAACAGAAGCATTATCAACGCGCTGCCCGTTTACATTGAGCGGTATGTTGTCATTACGGTAGCCGCTAATCACACCTATAAGTTTCTGTAACCGGACGTTCGTGAATGGCGAAAACATGTCCGGTGCTACGACCGGGCCACCCGAGAAACCAGGGTTATTCAGCCCATCAAGTAGAATCAACCCGTCGTCCCCCGTTCCGTCTGGATACAGCGCTGAGCAGCTCACATTGGCTGAGAGGTATGCGTGTTTAATGAGCGGAAAGGCACCGCCCTGATTTGCAAACGTCGTGTAGAGACCATACGGAAAGCCCAGGAAGTAGACCTCCTGACCCAATGCGTAATTGTATGGATAGGGAATTTGGTCCGCATTGACGAATCTTTTCTGTGTTGGAACTAAAACAGCAACATCGACGCATTTACTTCCGCCATGGAGGATGGTGAAATCAACACTGTGCCATTTTGAATCACCGCTGCCGAAAATTTCTACCGCAGCCTTCTCCCCTGCTGATTTAACCTGAGTTATGCACACGTCCGGCTGAGCGCGTGAAGCTGAAAACACAGCGAACCATTTGGTG
>JANXXV010000273.1 GCA_025350445.1 Bryobacteraceae bacterium
CTTCCTGGTAATGCGCCGCGGTCACTGTGGTTTTGAACTGGATGTCGCGCCGGAGATCAAACTTGTCGGCGACGTAATTAAGATATCGCTCGGTTTCCGGCTGGCCGGCGAAATGCTCCTCCCAGTCCCATTTCTCGAGCAGCTCCCGGGAAAAAGAGTACCCGTAGGACCAACTTTCGGAGTCAAACCGAGCGCCGGGGTAACGATTCCAGTACCAGGTACCCCCTACACCGGAGCCGGCCTCGAACACCCGCGTCGTCAGGCCAGATTGGAAGCCGGAACATCTGCTGTTGGCTGGTCTTGACAAGCATGAAGATCCAAGCTCCGAAGACAGCGAGATGCAGTATCCGCGCCGGGTTGAAATCGGGGCCGAAGCTGAAAATGGGAGAGACCACGCGATCCACCAACAGCCAGACTACAAACAGATAAAGCCCCTGGAACGCATGGAAGCGGGCAGTGCGGTCGTTCTGAAACCGGTCCGCCGCCAGCACGAAGATGCAGGGAATCCATCCCATAACCGGAATGTAGCAGAGCATCGCCGCTGTGCGTGGCGTTATGCCGTCGAGAAACGCGTTGCCGCGCAAGTGCGGGGCCGGTCCCGGGCCAGTTACGGTTTGGCGCGCGCCGCACTTGGCACAGAAGATGTCTCTGCCACCGACTTGATTCCCGCATTGTGTACAAAACGGCATTTCTATCAGGAAGTACGCTATTTTAGCCCGAATTGTTCCCTGGATTGCAATGCGGCTGACACTATCAGCGACCGCTCGAACCGTTGCACCTGCGCCTCAAGCGGGTAATTGCCTGTAAGGTGGTGGAACTTCGCCGCTTCCTCCGTCATTCGCACGTTGGTCACAGTGACGCGAATCGTGGAGCGCGGAGAAACGTTCCCGGCAGCGAATTGCAGTGTCTCGGTGCGTTCCTCCAGCGGCTTCAGGCGCGTGTCCGCGATTCGCCTGGCCTTGGGCCACCACTCCCACTGCTGTCCGATGCGCACTGGCCGGGTTTGCATCACCTTGCCGCCATTCATCAAGTCGACTTCGATTCGAATGTGGCGCTCCGGGTCGCCGGTGGGCAGTTTGTGCCCCGCGTAGGCATTCTTCAGCCGGATGGGAACGTTGAGAACCGCGGCGCTTCGCGATGCCGTAAGCACCTCCACCGTGAGTCCCGACCGATTTGGAGTGGCGGGCGGGCCCAGCGTTTTGGGGATCATGCCACCGCCGAAGAAGTGGCGGCGCGCGGTGCGCACGGGGCCGCCGGCCACCAGCGGACGCTCCACCGCCGGCATGTGGCAACTGGAACAGCCTCTGCCCTGTTTCGCGTACGGGCTTTCTTTCCATTCCGCCGCCGTATCGAAGGTGCAAACCAAGGTATCGGTGTAGGCGGCGGTGGCCTGATGGCAGGCTGCGCACGAATCCACGGTCAGCAGCTTCTCATCTCGTTTCACGGGATGCGGTGCATCCGTATTGCCGTAGGGTCCAACCACGTAGCCGTCCTTCACATGGCACACCGCGCAGGTGACGGCCTCATTCCGCAGAACCGCATCCATCCCCGGATTCCTCGCCAGAACGGGATCGCTGGTGGACCGGTTGCGCACATCCACGGCAACATTTTCCACCTGGTTCAACAATGGCGTGTGGCAGTTCAGGCAGAGCCAGGAAGTCTTGGGCGATTTGGTCATCTCGGCCTGGAATTGCAGGTCGCTGAGCGCGTGCGCGTGGGTGGATGTTTTCCACTCCCGATAGATCTCCGCGTGACACACGCCGCAGTCCTCGGCACGAATGGATTTCAGCCCTTTTGGCGTCTGTTGGTAAGGCAGCGGGTTCTCCCACCAATAGCCGAGGATATTCACTTTCGCCAGAATTACGGCGCAGGCGAGCAATGCGGGTAACAATGCGGCTACAGCGGCTTTGCCGTGTGATAGGATGCGAACCATGCGACTTTTGGCTGGACTCGTTCTCTCTCTTTGCATGGCCCCGATATTACCCGCCGCCAAGACCCTGGATTTCTACTTCATCGACGTGGAGGGAGGCCAAGCCACCCTGATTGTAACTCCCTCCAAACAGTCGCTGTTAGTGGACGCCGGCTGGCCCGGCTTCAACAAGCGTGACGCGGAGCGGATTAAAGCGGCGGCAAAGTCGGCCGGCATCAAGCACATCGACTATCTGGCCGTCACTCACTATCACACCGACCACGCCGGAGGGGTTCCGCAGATTGCGGCAATGCTGCCGGTGAAGAACTTTATCGACCATGGCCCCAACAACGAAACCAACAAGGGCGCCAAGGAGTTGAGTGAGGCCTATGACGAGGCCGTCAAGACCGGCAATCATATGGTGATGAAGCCGGGCGATAAGATCCCGCTGAAGGGCCTGGACATCACCGTGGTGGCGGCCAACGGAGAGCATATCGGAAGCGCGCTTGCGGGCGCCGGCGCGGCGAATCCGCTGTGCGCTGCCGCTCCGGCGTTTAAGGAGGACAAGTCGGAGAACGCGCGCTCTCTGGGGTTCGTCCTTACTTTCGGCAAGTTCCGGTTTATCGATCTGGGCGACCTCACCAGCGCGAAGGAATTGAACCTGGTCTGTCCGAATAATCTGCTTGGCACGGTGGACGTCTACCTCACCACGCACCATGGTCTGGATGCGTCGAACGCCAAGGCCATTGTCGAAGCGCTGCATCCGCGCGTCGCCATCATGAACAACGGCGCGAAGAAGGGCGGCGTGCCGGCGGCTTGGAAAGTGATTAAGGAATCGCCGGGCATGGAAGACATGTGGCAGATTCACTTCGCCATCGCCGGCGGGAAAGAGACGAACGTGCCGGATCCGATGGTTGCCAATATCACGGAAGAGAACGACGAGGGGAAAGCGCTCAAGATTTCGGCAAGCGCGGACGGTTCCTTCACGGTGACAAATCTGCGCAATAAGTATTCGAAGACTTACGCGGCGAAGTAGGGGCTGTTAGGGTCTGCCCTGAAAAAGCGGCGTCAATTTCGCCGGACCCCGCCGTGCGCGCCCGATTGTAGCCTGCGCATCTCTTTCCACAAGGATGCGGCAATTCTGAATGGGTTGGCCGGTCACACCGGAAGAATCCGCATGGCCGTCCGGTTCGGCGCGACTAACTTGAGTGTCCCCGGCCGCTTCCCAAGGATTGCTCCTCGTGTCCGTGCCCGCGCGGTACACGAAAGAACCTTTGCTCCGGAAACAGAAACAACCCCATCGCGTAAGTAGTCGTCGCACAACGGGGGGCGGCCGCAAAAGGAGCCACAGCACAAGTCCCGGCAACGCATGTCAAATTTTCATCACGTAGAAATGCCCCTAACTAAAATAAGCCTGAACCGCCTCTTTCACTTCCGCACCGGTTGGCTTTTGCTTCGTCGCGCAACCTACAGCCAACCGAATTTCCTCCGTACAGCTATTACTCCCTTGCCGCACACGTTTCTATAGAGATAGAATCAGGACATCACAGCCTCTGCCCCTAGGAGGGCCCACCAGCAATGATCCGTCTAGATTCTGATCGTCCCGTCGAATTTTGCGATGGTCTGCGCCGCAGGGATTTCCTGCACGCCGGCTCTCTCTCCATGCTGGGCCTCGGCCTCACACAATTCCTGGAGCTGAAGGCACAAGGCGCAACCGATCCGCAAAAGGACGTAAACTGCATCTTCCTGATGCTGGTCGGCGCTCCCTCGCAACTCGATACGTGGGACATGAAGCCGAACGCGCCCATCGAAATCCGCGGCCCGTTCAAGCCCATCAAGACCAATGTCCCGGGCATGGAGATCTCGGAAAACTTCCCCCGCATGGCCACCCATGCAGACAAGTTCTCCATCGTCCGCAGCATGTATCACACGGCCGCGGCCGTGCACGATACCGGCCACCAGATGATGCAGACCGGACGCCTCTTTTCAGGCGGCATCGAGCACCCACACTACGGCTGCGTGCTCAGTAAACTGAAAGGGCCGAAGGGCGACGTTCCCGCGCACGTGCTGCTACCTCGCACTATCGGCAACACCGGCGGCAACATGCCACATGGTCAGAACGCCGGCTATTTGGGGAAAAGCTTCGATCCGTTCGTCCTGAACGCCGATCCGTCAGATCCAAACTTCCGCGTACCCGACCTGCTGCCGCCCGATTACCTGACCGCATTACGCGTAGACCGGCGCAAGAACTGGCGTGCCGAAGTAGACAAAACAGTAAGCATGTTTGAAACCTCGCAAGACGCCCGCCTGCTGGATTCCACATTCCACCAGGCCTATACGCTGATGTCGTCGCAGAAAGCCCGCGAAGCTTTCGAACTGAACAAGGAACCGGAAAAGGTTCGCGAAAAGTACGGCATGAACCGTTTCGGCCAAAGCTGCCTGCTAGCCCGCCGCATGATTGAAGCCGGCGTCCGCTTCGTAACGGTGAACATGTTCGAAACGGTATTCGACGAAATCACCTGGGACATTCACGGCTCCAAACCCTTCAGCCCCATCAGTTGCTACAAAGACCTGGTAGGCCCAATGTTCGACAACGCCTATTCGTCGCTAATCGAAGATCTGACAGACCGCGGCCTCTACAAGAACACCATGGTAACGGCGATGGGCGAATTCGGCCGCACGCCGAAGGTAAACCCCGCGGGCGGCCGCGATCACTGGCCGCAGTGCTGGAGCATCATCATGGGTGGAGGCCCGCTCAAAGGAGGCCAGATCGTAGGAGCCTCCGACGAAATCGGCGGCGCACCAAAGGACCGTCCCACGAACCCGGGCGAAGTAGCCGCCACAATCTTCAAAGGCCTGGGCATCGACATGAAAACCGAACTCCCCGGTTTCGGCGGCCGCCCCATCCCGCTAGTAGATCGAGGCATCGAACCAATATCCGAGCTCTTCACATGAAATCACCGAATAATCTCTTAGACCCCAAGGAGGGCGGACGCCCGCGTCCGCAGCCGGCCCTCTGGCCGGCACTAGCGCTGGCGATACTCCTACTCCCCACAAACACGCAAGCGGCAAATCTAACGATCTACCCGCCAGCCCCATCCCTAACCAACTCAGAATCCCGCCAACAACTAATAGCCGAATCCACCACCGGCACTTACCAACAGGACCTAACCCGCCAGTCCACCTGGACCAGCAGCAACCCGAAAGTAGTAACAGTAGACGCCACAGGCATCCTAAAACCGGTAAACGACGGCGAAGCCGAGATAACCGCCACCAACGGCCAAGACACAGCCAAAACACGCGTTACCGTAACCAACTCTCACGCTCCGTTCACCTGGAGTTTCCGTAATCATGTAATCCCGGTAATGACCAAAGCCGGCTGCAATCAAGGCGCGTGCCACGGAGCCCTAGCCGGTAAAAACGGCTTCAAAC
>JANXXV010000295.1 GCA_025350445.1 Bryobacteraceae bacterium
CCGGGCACGGACGACCCCGACCACGCAGTCTATGTGACGCTGGGCAGCATCCTCTCCGATGGCCGTTCCTCCCGTCTGGATACCGCGATTGTGCAACAGAAAAAGCTGGCCGTGAATGCCTTCGGCGGCCCTGGATTTCCCGGCGAGAAATATCCCAACCTTTTCCTGTTTGGAGCTTTTACCGCACCCGGCAAGACGAATGAGGAACTGGAAAAAGCCATGCTGGCGGAGATTGAACGGCTCAAGACCGAGCCGGTGACTAAAGAAGAGCTGGACGGCGTGAAAACCCGCTTCCGCGCCGGCCTGATCAAGCAGTTCAACGACAACACCCAGATGGCGGGACAACTTGCCGAATGGCAGGCGCTGACCGGGAACTGGAAGAACCTCTTCCTGTACTTGCAAAAGCTGGAGAAAGTCACGCCCGATGATATTCAACGGGTAGCCAAGGCCACCTTCACCCCGGGAAACCGGACGATTGCCGTTATCGAACCCATTGAAACCGCGGAGGCAAAATGACCACTACTCGACTTCTTTCGGTGCTGCTGATCAACCTGTTGATCACCGCCGCTGCCGGTCTTGGGCAGAATAAGCCAGCCGTCAGCTACAAAGACCTTAAGTACCCGCCGCTGCGCAGCGTGAAGGTCCCGCAGCCGGCGCGCATAGAGATGTCGAACGGCATCACGCTGTTTCTGTTGGAGGATCACGAGTTGCCGGCAGTTGGGATGGCGGCCATGATCCGCACCGGCGGCCGATACGTGCCGGCGGACAAAGCCGGCCTCGGATTCATCACCGGCCGCGTGATGCGCATGGGCGGCACGGCCACCCGCACTGGCGATGAGTTGGACAAGCTGCTGGATCGTCTGGGCGCGTCGGTTGAGACCGGCATTGAGACTGACGCAGGCACTGCTTTCGTCTCCGTATTGAAAGAAGACGTCGACCAGGCTCTGCCCATCCTTTCCGATATTCTGCGCAACCCGGCCTTCCCGCAGGAAAAAGTGGATCTGGTGAAGACGGAACTTCGCGACGCAATAGCTCGGCGGAATGAAAGCAGCCATGCCATTCTGCAACGGGAGTTCGGCCGGCTGATTTACGGCCCCGACAGCGCGTATTCCAGGATTCCTCAATACGATACGGTGAACTCCATCACTCGTGGCGACCTGGTGGAGTTTCACAAACAGTTTTATCAACCGGAGAACGTGATCATCGGTGTGTGGGGTGATTTCAACACCGCCGGGATGCGGGCCAAGGTGGAGAAAGAGTTTGGAACCTGGGCGCGCGGCGGCCGTCCGAAACCGCGGGTACCTGAAGTGGATCCGGCGGCGAAGACCAGAACCGGGATGTATGTCGTCAACAAGGAAGACATCAATCAGTCGGAGATCCAGATCGGCTCCCTCGGCGGAAAACGCAGCGATCCGGATTACTACGCCAACGTGGTGCTGGCAACAGCCTTGGGCGGCGGCTTCGGTTCCCGGCTGCTGAACCGGGTTCGAAGCAATGAAGGCCTGGCCTATTCCACATTCGCGGCCTGGGGCGCGCAGTATGACCATCCGGGCCTGTTCTTTGCCTCTGCGGCAACTAAGTCCCAAACAACGATGAAGGCGCTGGATCTGATCAAGCAGGAGTTGGAAAAGATCGGCCAGAGCGAGTTGACCGATAAGGAATTCCAGTTGGCGAAAGACTCCATCCTGAAAGGAACCGCGTTCGATTTCGATTCCACCAGCAAGATTGTATTGCGGCTGATGAACTACGAATACAGCGGATATCCCGGCGACTATCTGCAGCGGTTCAATGAGAACATTAACAAGGTGACCAAGGCCGATGCCTTGCGTGTGGCGAAGCAGTACTGGAATCCCGCGAACCTGGCGGTGCTGATTGTGGGCAAACAGGCCGATTTCGATCAGCCCGTGACGCCGCTGGGAAAGATGACCAGCATAGACATTTCGATTCCGAAACCGAAGGCAAGCGCGGTAGCCGGCGCCACCCCTGAATCGCTGGCCAAGGGCAAACAGTTGCTGGCGAAGGTCCGGGAGGCCATGGGCGGAGATAAGCTGGCATCGGTAAACAGCGTGGTCAGCAGAGCCAATCTCACAGTCACCACTCCTCAGGGCGAGATGAGCCTGAAGACGGAGACCACCCGGAAGGGGGGCAAATCCCTCCAGAAAATGGTCACGCCGATGGGTGAGATGATCCAGGGCTTTGACGGAGAGAAGGTCTGGGTGAAGGCGGGCGGAACTGTGCAGGATGGTCCTGCCGCGGGCGTAACCGCGGCGAAAGACGAAACCTTCCGCGAAACAATCGGACTGCTGGCTAGGTCCGCAAATCTTACCGCTCAGGCCTTGGGCGAATCCAAGCTCGGAGGGAAAACGGTAGAGGGGTTGCTGATCAGCGATCCCACCGCAAAAATGCAGGTGAAGTTCTTGATCGACCCTTCGACGAACCTGGTGGCGGGAAGAATGTATAACGGCGCACTCTTCGGTCCGCCTGGGGAAGTGGAGGAGATCTATCTCGACTTTAAGGATGTGGATGGCATGAAGTTCCCCAGCCATTCCGTGCTCTCCCAGAACGGCGCCAAAAGAGCCGAGTTGAAGATTGACGAAATTGCGGTCAACCCGAGTGTGCCGGACAGCGCGTTTGCCCGGCCGTAGGTAGCCGGTCCAGCGTAATAAATGACAACGACACAGCATGGCTCCGGCGGAGCACGCTCCCTCGCCCGCGACCGGACCCCCTGCTCGGGCTGGGCCCACATTACAAGGATGTATCGTCACCGGATTGGCCGGGCAAGGGCGTCCGGCGCGGTCCTCGGGGACCGCCCCACCGTCAAGGCGGGACACCGACTGGAGACACCAGCAGAAAATCCTTCCTACATCGCTCCCAATCACTACCGCCCCACCGTCAAGGCGGGACACGGACTGGAGACACTGTGCCCGTCCTGAAAGATGTACCGCTCAGCGCCTACACGCGTTTCGGAATCGGCGGACCTGCGGACTTCCTGATCGACGCGCCAACCGAAGACGGCTTCCAGGCCGCCATTTACGATGCCCGCAAATCGGACCGCCCGTTCCTGGTAATTGGCGGCGGCACCAATCTGGTTGTGTCCGACGAAGGGTTCCGCGGCACCGTGATCCGGTATACCGCGAATCGGATCCGAGCGGCAGGAAACATCGTAAGCGCGGAGGCCGGTGCTGTTTTACAGGATCTGGTCGATTTCACCATCGATCACGGCTTGGCCGGAATCCACACCATGACCGGTATTCCGGGTTGGGTTGGTGGCGCGGTTTACGGTAATGCCGGGGCCTATGGGCGGTCTATCCATCAGAGCGTGAAGTCGGTGCGCTTTTTCGATGGAAAGGCAGTGCGCGAATTGAACAACGCTGAGTGCCAGTTCCACTATCGCGAAAGCATCTTCAAGCGCTGCAAAGGGTGGATCATCTTCTCCACTACCCTGGAATTGACTCCCGGCAACCGAGCCGAATTGCGCGCGAAGGCGGACGAAATCTGGAACGTGCGGAACCAGAAGTATCCCTCGTCAATGAAGTGCGCCGGCAGCATCTTCAAGAATCTACTCTTCGCTGAACTGCCTGAATCCGCCCAGCGCCAAGTGCCGCCGGAATTAGTCCGCGAAGGAAAAGTGCCATCGGCCTATTTCCTGGAACTAGTGGACGCGAAGGGGTTGAAGAACGGCGATATTCATGTCGCTACTTACCACGCGAATCTGATTTACAACGCCGGACACGGGACGGCACGGCAGGTTTGTGAAGTGATCGGCGACCTGAAAGCCCGTGTCCGCGCCCGCTTCGGCTTCACTTTAGAGGAGGAAGTACAGTACATCGGCTATACTTCTTCGCCGGATCCTTCTGTATCTCGTAGAGCGTGAAGTCGTCGTCGTAAACTGTCGCCTTG
>JANXXV010000074.1 GCA_025350445.1 Bryobacteraceae bacterium
CACCACACCGGCAAAGTTTTTCTCGGAACCGATAGGAAGCTGGACCGGAATCGCTGCGCGCCCGAACGTGTTATGGATGCTGGCCAGAGCGCGTTCGAAGCTGGATCGTTCGCGGTCCAGTTTGTTGATGACGAATGCGCATGGAAGGTGAAACTCCCCGGCAAACTCAAATACCTTTTCCGTCTGCACTTCCACGCCGGCGATCCCGTCCACTACCACCACCGCAGAATCGGTGGCCAGCAGGGCCGCCCGAGTGTCCTGAATAAAAATGTTGAAGCCCGGCGTATCGACGATGTTAATTTTCGTCTTCTTCCATTCCGCCGCCGCCAGCGCGCTGGAGACGGTGATCTTTCTTGCAACTTCCTCCTCGTCAAAGTCTGTAATGGTGTTGCCCTCATCGGGACGCGTTAACCGGGTGGTCGCGCCCGCTGTATAGAGAAGAGCCGAGGTGAGCATCGTCTTCCCAGAGTGGCCATGTCCAACAAGGCCAACGTTCCGGATATCCTTGCCTTCGTAAACCTTCACTATGAGATAGCCTCCTTACACGTCTGGGATCGTATCATAAACGCCACCGAACCGATGGCTCCGTGTGTTCAGTATTACGAAGTCCAGGCCAGCCGACGAAGCGTCCGTGAGGATACGTTTTTCCAGCGGAACCCGCTGCCGCGGGGGCATTCCGAACGAAAAGTTGGAGAGCGCGAGCAGTGTGCGGACTTCCGGACACGCTTCCCGGATGAGCCTGATCGCCGCGAGCGATTCCGTTAATCCCTCCGGATGAGTGGCGAAGGGGAAAGCCAATACGTCGACGATTACCGTATCCGGACGCGGGTGCATCCGGTCAATCGTTCGTTGAGCGATTTCAAGTTTCCGCCGGCGGGTGAGCGCCAGCCCTTTGTCGTCCCGGCACGCAATCACCACGCCCGCATGATAATGCTTCGCCAGTTCGCACACCCGCTGTAAATGTACCTGGTCTTCGAGGCTCGCGGAATTGAGAAAGTTTCCCGCCCCGCAAAATTGTAACGCCCGTTCCATGGCCTCCGGATTCCGACTGTCGATCATAAACGGAGGGTGCTTCTTCAGCACGGCTCTAGAATAGAATTCCTCCGCATCCCGCAGTTCGTCCCGTGTGCCGGAAATCAGGCACACATCCAGGATGGCGGCGCCTTCGGCCGTTTGTGCCAGCGCATAAGCTACCGCGCCGTTCCAGTCTCCGGCTGTTACAAAGCGGTTAAAGGCGCGCGATCCCGAGAGGTTCGCGCGTTCGCCTATGACAATCAAAACCCTTCTTTCTTGTTCACCACGTTCATCAGCGTCCGTCCAGCGGCAAACCGGCGGATGTTCTCCGTGATCAATGCGTCGTTGCGTGTACCCAAATTGTCAGACCCGCCGGCGGTGTGTGGAGTGATGATCACGTTCTTGAATTTCCACAGCGGGTGCCCTTTCGGGAGCGGTTCCGGATCAACTACGTCCACCCCGGCGCCCGCCAGCCGGCCCTCGTCCAGCGCCTTCACCAGGCCGCCGGTATTGTAGACCTTGCCGCGTGAAACCGCGATGAAATAGGATCCCTTTTTCATCAGCTCGAATTCCTTTGCGCCCATCAGTCCTTCACTCTTGGCCGTATGGGGAGCGGAAATGAAGACGACGTCCGCCAGTGGAATCACGGAATCCAGTTGGTCCGGCGGAACCACCCGGCTGATCTCCACGCTGGGCGGCATGTCGCGAATATCTACGCCAATCACCTTCATACCGAACCCATGTGCCCGCTGCGCGATCTGGCTGCCAATGCCGCCGATGCCAATGATGACCGCCGTTTTCCCATTCAACTCAAACATCCCTTCCCGTCCGCCGCCCCATTCTTCCTGGCCCTGTTTCGGGATGGTCTGATTCAACTTGCGGGTCAACGCGAGCAGAAAGGCGAAGGCATGATCGGCAATCTGCGGACCATAAATGTTCTTGGCGTTCGTCACCACCACATCGCTGTTTATCAGCTCTGGAAACAGATCTTTTTCCACACCCGCGCTGGAAACATGCACCCACTTCAACTTTTTCGCCGTGCGGAATAGCTCCGGACGAATGCCACCGATTACGGCATCGGCATCCACAATTTCCTTCGCCAGTTCCGGACCGCGCCCGGTCACAATGGTGACGTTGGGAACGCTCGCCATAATCTCTTGCGCCAACTTGGCGGACATTCCAGGCGCCACAATCTTTTTGTTCTGCGCCAGTCCAAGCGACGCGAATGCCAGTGCGACCGCGATCAGTTTTTTCATTTCGAACCTCCGCTGCATATTTGGAAGCCAGTGTACCAGACGCGCGGCATAGTAAACTGAACGCTGAATGAACCGGCAGAGCATGATCGGCATTGTTCGCCGTTTCCAAAATCAGAAGGTGCTGGTCATCGGCGACCTGATGTTCGATGAGTTCATCTGGGGCAGGGTAAACCGCATCTCGCCTGAAGCTCCGGTGCCCATCGTGCACGTGACATCGGAATCCTGTTTCCCTGGCGGCGCCGCAAACGTGGCGCGCAATCTGAAGGAGGTTGCGGAAGTGGTAAGCGTGATGGGCCTGGTTGGACAGGACGCCTACGGCGAGCGGCTGCTGGACCTGTTGCGCTTGGGCGGAATCCGCGTCGATGGCGTGCAGCAGTCCGCCGCCTGGCAGACCATCGTCAAGACGCGAATCATCGCCAGAAACCAGCAGTTGGTTCGTGTGGATCGGGAACGGATCCAATCCAGCGCTACCGTGCATACTGAAGCCGCCGTTGCAATCCTCGACCGGCTAGTGCCGGAAGCGGACGCGGTAATTCTCTCAGACTACGCCAAGGGCTTTCTCAACCAGCGGATAGTAGACCGCACCATGCTGCTGGCTCGCGGCGCGGGAGTAACCGTAACGGTGGATCCGCATCCTTCGAATCCCCTGGACTGGAAAGGGGCGGCGGCGGTCAAGCCGAATCGGGACGAAGCCTTCCGCGTGGCCGGACTTGCGGTAAGCGCCCCGGTGGACCCCGTTGAGAACGACATTCCGCTTTTAGAAGCCGGCAAAATCTTGCTCGGCAAATGGAACACGCAGCTTGTTGTGATCACGCTCGGGGAGCAGGGAATGCTGCTGATGCGCCGCGATCAGCCGCCGTATCACATCCCCACTCGAGCCCGTGAAATCTTCGATGTGTCCGGCGCGGGCGACACCGCCATGGCATTTCTGACGCTTGCGCTCAGTGCCGGCGCCGACCCGGTGCTGGCCGCTGAAATCGCAAATCACGCCAGCGGCATTGTCGTGGCAAAGCTAGGCACAGCAACTGTCAGCGAAAGCGAATTGCTCGCCAGCATCGAAACCCTCTAACCGCACCGCAATACGACTGAGCCGCACCGCAACATTACCGAGCCGTGACCGTCAGGGAGCGGTACTCTGCACCGCCAACCCCCTACCGCGGCGAAGGCATAGCCTGCATTTCATGCTCCAGATTCACCGGCGGATTGTAGTACAAAATCCGCCCGCAACTCTCA
>JANXXV010000348.1 GCA_025350445.1 Bryobacteraceae bacterium
CCGGTCGCTCTGATGAGTTCAGATAACGATCGAGCCATTCGTAAATCCGGTTCCACAGATCCGCAATATTGGCCGGGGATTCGATAATGTGTCCTTCACCCCAGTAACGAACGAAGTCGGCAGGCTTATTTTGCCGGTAGAGGGCACTGAAGAACTCTTCGCCTTGTTGGATAGGGACGTAGTCCAAGTCACCCTGAACAATCATGAGTGGAGTTGAAACGCGGTCGACGTAGGTGATCGGGCTGTTGCGGATATAGCGGTCCATGTCTTTCCATGGCGGATTTCCCATGCGAAACTGGCCGGATTCGGCGAAGACCATGTGCAAGAGATGCTCGCGCGCGAAGTCGTCATAGCGGCGCCTGGCGTCCAATGCGCCATATAGGCTCACCAGATTCGCAAAGCCTGCCAGCGAGATTGCCGCGTGAAAACGGTTGGTTTGAGTGATGAGGCCGTGGACGCTGTAGCCGCCGAAGCTGTGGCCCGCAACTGCCAAGCGCCGCGGATCGGCTACACCGGCGTCAATGGCCTTGTCGATTGCCGGCAAGACGCCATTCGGCAGGTCATGATACGGATCGCTTGCGCTGCCTTCCGGCTGGAGGGGCATGCTGGGCATGAGCACGGCATACCCGTGCGCTGCGAGCAATTGCAGATTAAACGTCGAAGAGGAATTCAGCGATACCCAAAAAGGCGGCGTGTTGTTCGAATAATTGTCCCCTGCGTAAACCCACACCACGGTTGGGTAGCGCCGGCCTTGCCGATATTCGGTCGGCAAGAGCAGCCAGCCGGTAAGGTTTTGGCCGTCAAGCCCAAGATACTCGATGCGTTTGAGGCTTGCCTCGGCTATCTGTTGCAGAAATTCATTGGTGGCGAGAATCGTGCGTAGTGCGCTCACGCCTCTCGTCGAAGACCTGAGGTAAGTGCCTTGACGGTTGCTTTCGCGGAAAAAGGCGGTACCGGTTTCCGGAACGAAGCCGATGAACTCGGCGGCGTCCGATGGTTTGTGGAGAATATGGAAGGCACCCGTCCTCAGATCGATTGCATATAGAACCTGTGCCGCGGCCGCGACAATCCATGGCGATTGCGGTCGAAAGTCATTCCCAGGAGGCCAGACCAGCGCATCGACTTTTGTGTCGAGCTTCGTGCCGAGTGCCGCCGGAGGACTGCCATCCCTCTTGAGAAGCCATACCCGCCCATCCGATACGGCGGCGAACGAGCCGGCTTCAGGACCCCGGACGAGAGTTTCTGGAAACGTTCTTAGCGCGGCGGTAAGGTTGTTCCGGCTGGAACCATTCAGGGCAAGCCAGTCGAGTTGGCCGGATGAGCGTTGCGTTTGCAGCACCAGAGTGCCGTCTTGAGACCACCGGATTGAGCCCGGAACAGGATCTTCGATAGCCCACTCCGTTCCAGCTAATGGCTTCCCATCGGCATTTATCACGACCAAGGCATACTTCAGCGGGTCCCGATTCGGAAGCAACCCGTCTGGTTCCGGTTTGAGGCGGCCAATCGATTTCAGCATGGCGATGAACCGGCCGCCGGGCGAAGCCGCGACAGAACTGAAATTTCCCCGCTGAAGTGGCTGTTCTGTCCGCTTCGATAGGTCGAACTTCAGCAGACGGCCTTGCGGGCGGATCTTCGATTTAACAGCCGAGCCGCTCTGGAGGACATTTGCTGTGGATACCTCGCCTCTCCATGCTTTCGGCCAGGCCCGCATAGCCTGCTCGGGTCCTTGCGTTTCAATGGTAAACCTCCAGGGCTGTTCGCCAAGCGGCACGCTCGCACAAACGATTACGCCGGAAGCCAGCCAGACAGGGCGCGAGATATTGAGCGTGCTCTTAGCGACCTGGCGTAGAGTTCGACTCGATCTTTCCCAGACCCATAGACTCACGTTGCGGCCTCGCGTAGAGAGCATTGCCAGCCGTTCACCATCGGGAGACCACGCCGGAAGGAAAAAGCCGGATCCATCGGCGGCGCCGTCGGTGATTCGCGCAGGACGGCCCGATTTCGCCGGAGCTACCCAGATGTCGGCGCGGTCCATACCGTCCATGAAGTCGCGCATGTGGATGGATGCAGCCGCCTTGGATCGAATGAGAACGTAGGCGAGCAGTTGGCCGTCGGGGGAAGGCGCTGCTTCACCCAGCTCCTCCAAATGGAATAGGTCCTGCGGGCTGAGGGCGCGTAAAGGCGGCGCAGCCCACCCTAGTTGACTTGCGAACAAGGCCAGGGCCAATCCGGCGAAAAGAGTGCGTGTCTTCGTGAGAAAGGCCGAGATAGGCGGCATCTATTATCTGGGACGAACAATCAGTGGCGGCTAACCGGCGACACCCTATGTCAAAGTCCACCCTCTCCGGAAAGTAGGTCTAATCAGTTTATTAGCCTCGGCGTTGTTGGTTATCCGCATTCTCTCGCTATCCCATTCGAGCTTGCCCTCAAACCGCAGCGCCAGCGCGCCCAACGAAATCCATTCCGTAAATGGAGCCGAAACTGCGAAGTTCGAACAAGCAGCCTCCCCACCTTTGCAGGCGCGGATCCAGTCGCGATAGTGCCCCGGCGACCGCGTCAGGAATTCACGCGGAAACTCGTAGTCGCGCATCCTGTCCACTGGAAGCAAACGCGTATTTTCGCCGTAAGTTCCCGTGGTGATCATGCCCTTGCTGCCCACAAACAGACTGCCGTTGCTGCCCACCGAGATTGCCCGGCTGACCTGGGCATCGATCCGTGCGTTCGCATCGGAAGGCAGCGCCTGTTGTGTCTGCGGCTGCACCGGCGCTGGCGGAGGCGGTTCGGAAAAGTAGGAATTCGAAAACACCTGCCCGATCACTTGCGATTCCCGCGGCTGCCGGCCCGTCCGCGGCCCCGTTCCACGCCCGCGCGGCAGATCTCCCAGAATCTCGCCCTTCGCAACGCCGGGAATATCCGGCTGCTCCAAGATCCCGTCGTACCAGAAGATTTTCACCGCCGGCATCGTACCCCGCGCCGGGAAATCAAACCGGATCACGGATTTCGATGGATAGTAATACTTGCTCTTGCCCTCCTGGCGCACGCACTCCACGCTGGTAGGCGAGCCCAGCCTCAACGCCAGATTCGGCGCGCCCAGAATGTGGCAGGCCATATCGCCCAGCGCACCGCATCCATAATCGAAAAATCCGCGCCAGTTGAACGGCGCGTACTTATCGCTGTAGGGGCGGGGTCCGGAAATTCCCTGCCACAGATTCCAATCGAACGTTTCCGGCACCGGCGCTTCCGGCGGTAGCTCCGCCAGTCCCTGCGGCCAGACGGGACGGTTAGTCCACGCGTGCACTTCCGTCACATCTCCAATCTCGCCGGCCCAGATCATCTCGGCGCACTGCCGTGTGCCTTCGTTTGAATAGCCCTGGTTGCCCATCTGCGTGGCGACTTTGTATTTCGCGGCTGCTTCGGTCAACTGCCGGCACTCCCAAATTGTGTGCGCCAGCGGCTTCTGCACAAACACATGCTTGCCGCGCTCCATGGCCCACATGGCCGCGGTGGCGTGCATGAAATCGGGAATGGTCACAATCACCGCGTCGATGTTGTCGGCTTCCTTGTCCAACATCACACGGAAGTCTTTGTACTTGGCCGCTTTATCGAATTGCTTATAGATATTCTGCGCCCGCGTATCGTCCACATCGCAAAGGGCCACAATGTTTTCCGTCTGCCCGCAGCCGCGAATGTCGCTGGCTGCCTTGCCGCCCGCGCCGATGGAGGCGATGTTCAGCTTCTCATTAGGCGACTTATACCCCATCGATTTCAGCGAAGACTTCGCCGCGGCGCCGGATGCAGGCAGCGCGCCCGCAAGTAACGTGCCATAGAAGAAATACCGCCGGTTAAATGTGTTGTGCTCCAAGACAGCCTCCGCAAGTGATGAACTCATCCGGATTATAGCCCGGCAGCGATAGACTGAGGGGGCATGAACAAATTTTGCTTCCTTCCGTTGTCCGCGGTGTTTCTCTTTTCGCAAGTTGCCGGCAGGCCGTTCGCGGGCCGCTGGGATTTCACCGTCACCACCGATAACCGTACATATCCGCAGTGGATGGAGGTGATAGAGAAGGACGGTGGTCCGCAAATCCGCATTCAGCCGAGGGGAGGAGCCGTGCGCCCCGCCGTTGCCGCAAAGGTGGAGGGGGCGCATCTCCTCATCACCGTTTCAGCCGCCAGCGCCACCCAGCCCGAGGTGAAATGGGATCTGACCGCCAGCGGCGGCAAGCTCACCGGCGTTCAAAAAAGCGGTGAAGCGGTGAATGCGCAACTGGTGGCTGTGCGCGCCCCGGAATTGAAGCGGCCAGCCCCGGCGGCATGGACCACGCCTGAGCCGCTGTTCAACGGAAAGGATCTGACGGGATGGGAACCGCTCGGCGATGCCTCTAACAGTCACTGGGTGGCCAGTGACGGTCAGATGGTCAACGAATTGCGCGGCGCGAACCTGAAGACGACGCGCAAGTTCGACGATTTCAAGCTCCATATCGAATTCAACTGTCCGGACCATTGCAACAGCGGCATCTATCTGCGCGGCCGCTACGAGATTCAAGTAGGAACCGAGGGAGGCTCGCAGCCCTCGCACGAGATGGGGGCCGTCTACGGCTACATTCCGGCCGCGGTGGAAATGCCCATGAAAGTAGGGGAATGGCAGACGTTCGACATCACGCTGATAGGCCGAACGGTGACGGTGGTTCGCAACGGAACCACGATTCACGATCGCGTAGAGATCCCGGGAATCACCGGCGGCGCGCTGGATAGCCGTGAAGCCGAACCGGGTCCGTTCTTTCTGCAAGGGGATCACACCGGCGGATTGAAGTACCGGAATATTACCGTGTCGGTTCCGAAGGGGTGACATAATCCACCCAGGTGAAATATCGCAATCGTGTCTTGGGTCTACTCTTTCTTCTTGCGATCGTCACCTACATGGACCGGGTCTGTATTGGCCTGGCGGGCAAGCGGATTCAGGCCGATCCGGGGCTGAACGAATCGCAGCTAGGCTGGGTGCTGGGGATTTTCGCGCTGTCTTACGCCGTGTTTGAAATCCACAGCGGGGCTATGGGAGACCGCATCGGACCTCGAAAGGTGTTGACCCGAATTGTACTTTTGCGGTCGGCGTTCACCAGTTTGACCGGTGTGGTTTCTGGTTTCCGGGCCATGCTTGGGGTTCGTTTCGCATTCGGCGCGGGCGAAGCCGGTGCTTACCCAACAGTTCGTCCGCGATTTCCCGCTGGTTTCCGTTAGGGGAACGGGCGCGGGCGCACGGCGTGGTTTGAATGGCCAGCCGCATGGGCGGGGCGATTGCTCCATTGCTGGTGGCGCCCATTCAGGCCGCCTACGGATGGCGGGCGTCGTTCTGGGTCTTCGGATTTGCGGGTGTCGCCTGGCCGGTGCTCTGGTCTGCGTGGTATCGGGATCATCCGGCTGAGAAATCAGGGGTGTCCGCGGAAGAGTTGGCAGAGGCCGGCGGCGCGAGAAGCCGGTCCAAGCCGGTCTGCCGTGGGGCATTACGCTGCGCAGCCGCAATCTTTGGATGATCATGCTCACATACCACACCTAGTGCCGGGGCAGTTATAGCTACCTTTCCCGGCTGCCGAATTATCTGCGGAAAGGGCGCGGCTTCAGTGAGGCGGAACTGAAAATCTACGCCGTACCGCCATTTGTCGCGGGCATCTTCGGCAACATCACCGGCGGCACGGTGAGCGGCATTCTCCGCAAAAAGTACGGGCTGAAGTTGGGGCGGCCGGCTGTGGGAAGCACCGGCCTGTTTCTATCGGCGTGCATTCAACCAGCCACTTCGCCGACGCCCAATAAGTACGCCGCGGTGGCGTTTCTCACGCTGGGCTTCGGCACCATGGATTGCATGCTCCCGCTGCCGTGGGCGATTTGCCTCGATATCGGGAAGAAGTACGCCGGGTCCATCACCGGCGCAATGAACATGGCCGGGCAGCTTAGCCCGTTCATGACCGCAGTGGTGTTCGGCAGGCTGGTTACCTACTTCGGAAACTATGGCGCCCCGTTACTGCCCATGGCCGGCATGCTCTTCGTTAGCGCGTTTGTGTATACGCGGATCGACCCCAGAGAGCAATTGATCCCCGCTGACGTTCAGGTGCCAGAGCCGGTTCACGCG
>JANXXV010000356.1 GCA_025350445.1 Bryobacteraceae bacterium
TCTCGGAATCGGGCGGCGTGGTTTTCAACTTCCCCGGTGCGGAAATGTTCGGTGAATTCAAACTGCTGACGGGAACTTATGACGCAGAGTACGGCCGGTTCGGCGGCGGCGTTCAGATCTTTGTGACGAAGTCGGGCACCAACGATTTTCACGCTGCCGGGTTTCTGAATCTCCGCCGCGACATCTGGAATGCGAACGCGTGGGCGAGAAAAGCCGCGGGTCAGTCACGTCCGAAAGAACGTTTCAATGAACAGGGCGGTTCCGGTGGCGGACCCGTTTTCATCCCCAAGGTATACGATGGCCGCAACAAGACGTTCTGGTTCGTGACCTACTCAAAGGACAAGCGTCCGGTTACCGCTTCGCAGGTTCTCAGCACGGTTCCTACTTTGCGGATGAAGAACGGCGATTTCGGCGAGGTGCCGCAGCTTATCTACGACCCGGCCACAACGGCCGGCAATGTGCGCACGCCGTTTCCGAATAACATCATTCCAGCCAGCCGATTCAGTACGATTTCGAGAAATATCCTGGCGGCGATTCCCAACCCGACTCGCTCCGGCATAACGTCGAACTTCGACAATAACAACGTAACGGCTGTCGACGATTATATTTGGAATCTTAAGTTCGATCACGCGTTCACGCCAAACAATCGCCTCTCCTTCTTAGTGACAAAAGAGAATAATTTAAGCGCCGGCCTGGCTGCTTTCCCGGGGGCGCTGGGCCAGGGCCTGCAGACCTACCAGAAGCCGGACAACTGGCGCATCAATCACGATCTGATCATCCGCCCTACATTGATCTTGCACTCCACTTTCGGATACTCGCGAACGCGGCAACTTTGGGATAACCCATTTCAGAAAGGGGCGGCTTCCAAGTTTGGCTTCCCAGGTATCACGGGGGATTCCGATGCGACTCCCCGCGTGCAATTTACCGGCGCGGATGCACTTACGGCCTGGGGTGTGCAGGACGGCAAGGTCGGAAACGGCAGCCAGATCAACATCACCTACCAGTTCAATCAGGCGCTCAGTTGGATTAAGGGCAAGCACGAATTCAAGATGGGCTGGGACATCCGCAGACTCCAAACTACTTCCAGTCCGATCGACTTGGCGGGAACGAATGGACAATACTTCTTCGCCCGCGCGCAGACGGCCCTGCCGACCAATTTGGCAGGCACGGGTCATGCGTTCGCCAGTTACCTGCTTGGGGCTGTGGATTCCGCCAATAAAGTTGCACTTCCGGTGCTGATTGGCAACATCCGGTACGGCTACCATGCAGGTTTCTTCCAGGATAGCTGGAAGATTACATCGAAACTGACTTTAAGTTACGGCGTGCGGTACGAGTTGCCGATTGGCTGGCACGACAAGAATGGAGATTACTCCGTCGTCGATCTAAAGAAGCCGAATCCTACCGCTGGAAATCTGCCGGGAGCCATGATTTTCGCCGGAAACGGAGCGGGCCGCACCGGTCAGAAGCGCTTCTATCCCACGGATTTTAGCGATCTGGCGCCGCGCCTCGGTTTCGCTTACCGGCTTTTCTCCAAAACCGTAGTGCGCGGCGGTTACGGTATGTTCTACCAGACCCTGGGTAACGGCGGTTGCGGTTGCCGCATCGGATTCGCAAACCCGATTTCTGTGAACTCCGACGGCGTCAACCAAGCCCTGAATTGGGATAGCGGAATTGCGGCGCCTCCCGGTTTCCGCCCGCCCCCGTTGCTTGATCCGGGTGTCGGCAATTTTAACGACGTCGATGTGATGGGGAACAATTTCGGTAAAGCTCCGCGCATTTATAACTGGAGCTTCAATATCCAACAGGAGTACAAGAGCTTCGTCCTGGATATCGCCTATGTTGGAAACCGCGGGCACGGCCTGAACTCCACCATTGATCTCAATCAGCTTCCTGTCAGCCGGCTGGCGCTAGGGACACTGCTGCAACGGCCGATCAGTTCGCCGGAAGTGATTGCCGCCGGCTTTACCAAGCCTTACGCTAACTTCGCGGACAATCTATCGCTGGCGCAGGCGCTGCGTCCTTACCCGCAGTTTCTGGGTGTGCTCGATCGCAACAGTGGAATCGGCAAGACCTGGTACGATTCGATACAAACCAAAGTAGAACGGCGGTTCGGGTTCTGGCAGTTGATGGCTGCCCACACTTTCTCGAAGTCGCTCGCCTCCAATCATTACCGGCAGATTTTCAGCCAGCACTTCAACGTCGGCGCGCAGGACGCGTATAATCCGGAAGACATGAAGGCGATCTCGCCGTTCGATCAGCCCCATGTGATCAACATTCTGAATTCCTTCACGCTGCCTTTCGGAAGGGGTAGAAAGTTTCTCAATTCCGGCAACTTTATCACCAACCTGTTAATAGCGGATTGGTCGATCAGCGCCGCCCAGAACTACCGCAGTGGCGCTCCGATCCAGATCTCGGCGCCGAACACGTTAGCCAACGGTGTGCTGTTTACACGGTTCAAGAAGGCGAATCGTGGACCGGATCCGATTCTCACTGGAATCGATCGCACTACCCTCGATCCTAACGACCCGACCAAGCGGTACTTCAACATAAACGCGTTTACGCTTCCAGGCCAATTCTCACTGGGTACGGCCTCCAGCTACCTGCGGGATTTCCGCCAGCCGCCGGTCTTCGAGGAAAATGTATCTCTCGCGAAACGCCTCAAATTCCCAGTTTATGGCGACCGCACTGTGAACATGATTCTCCGTGCCGATGCATTCAATGTATTCAACCGGACCAACTTCGGCGGTGTAAACGGAACGATCGGGAACGCAAACTTCGGACGCACTACGGGCCCGCAGGACGTCGCCCGCATCATTACGATGGGGCTGCGCGCGGAATTCTGATCGCGTAGCTTAGTTTTTGTTTTGCGAAGAAGAGAAGAGGAGATGGCGGGTGACCGCTGTCCCCTCTTCTTGTATTTAGAGGGGCCTCCAATGAGTGAAGAAAACACCGGGCGAAATCTCGGCTTGATCGCGGGACTCGGTCCTGCCGCGACAATCCATTACTACACCGAACTGCTGCGCGCCCATGAGAAGCGGGGCAGCGTCATGCGGTTGTTGATGATCCAGGCCGACATGCCGCGCGTCGTCGAACACGTGCGGGCAGGCCAAACCGCGGAGCTTGCTCAGTACCTCGCCGGCTTGATCGCATCCCTAAGGGCCGGCGGGGCGGAAATTGCCGTCGTCCCGGCAGTAACACCGCATGTGTGCGCTAAGGAGCTTAAGGCATTCTCTTCGCTGCCGCTGATCAACATCCTGACGGCCACCTCCGAAGCGGCAAAAGCGCGCGGGTTCAAACGCGTCGCCATCTTCGGCACCCGATTCACGGTGGAAAGCGATCTCTTCGGCCAACTTGACGGCGTTACGGTGGTGCGGCCATTCGCGAACGAAATCGACTTGATTCACAACACGTACTACGGGCTCGCAACAATCGGAAAGGGAACACCCTCAGACCATAGCGAGTTGACGGGAATTGCGCACAGGCTGATCGAGCGCAATCAGTTGGACGCGATCATCCTGGCAGGCACCGACCTCTCAACGATCTTCCATGAAGCGAATACGGATTTCCGATACATCGATTGCGCAAGGATTCACATCGGTAGGATCATGGAGGCGTTGTTTGAGAGTTGAAGTTCCCTGGTCCCCGAGGTTGCGGGGTTCGAATCGTTGAACCTAAATCCCGCGGTTGAAACCGTGTGCATCGCGCCAAGTCGCTCAAATAGCCCAGAACTTCAACTTCTTCTGAGTTCGCCATTCGGGTGATAACGCATTCGGTGACAACTGCTTGCAGGCCCAAAAGTTATTCGATTTGGGCTGGCCGCAACTGCCGTATCCAGGTTGAAGAAAGCTAACGGCGAGGCGGCTGTTGGTCCAGCGAGCGCAGGAGATCGGCGGCTTCTTGTTTCACGTCGGAGGCCGGACTGGCGGCGGCACGGGTGAGGAAGGACCGGGCGCCCGCGAAGTCGCCCGTGGCGCCAAGTGCGATTCCCATTCCCAGGAGCGCGGGTCCGAAATCCGGCTTGGCGCCGAGAGAGTCCCGATAGTGACGGATGGCGCCCTGCCAATCCCGCTTCCGGGCCTTCAAATTTCCTAAGCTTTCGTGTGCTTCGGCCATTCCCGGCGACAAGGCTGCTACCTGTTCGAACTGGTGCTGCGCATCGTCAAAGCGTCCTTGCACCGCGAGTGCAACTCCATAGTTGTACCGGAGAGCGGCTTGTCTGGGCTGGAGCGCGATCGCGATCCCGAAGTGGTACCCGGCCTGGCCAAAGTCCCGGCGCGCGGTCAGCAGGTTACCAAGGTCGTTGTGCGCTTCCGCGAAGTCGGGCTGAATCAGGATCGTTTCCCGGTAAGCCTGCTCGGACTGGGCGGCATCGCCGGTTTCGTTGAGGAGGTTCGCCAGCGTGTAGTGCGCAACGGTTAAGTCCGGATCGAGTGATACAGCCTCCTTCGCTTCCACCAGGGCCTGGGGCAGGCGTCCCGCCTGTTGGTAGGCTTTGGCCAATTCCAGGCGCGTCACTGCATCCCGCGGCGCGGCGGCGCGGGCGCGCTCCAACGTTTCAACCGCGCGCGACGCTTCTCCCGATTCCCGCAGCGCCGCACCCAAACTGCGCAGCGCGGGCTGAAATGCAGGGCTGCGTTCCAAAGCCTGTTGATAGGTGGCGATCGCGTCCGTGCGGCGGTTCGTTTTCAAATACACCTGGGCGAGTTCAAAGTAGAAGTCGGGAACAGAAGGTTTATGCTTTGCCAGGGCCGATTCCAGTTGCGGAATACCTTCCTTGAGATTGCTCTTTTGGACCACTTGCGCCAGCGCGAGGTATAGATCGCGGTCAGCGGAGTCCGGCAGATTTTTTGGATAGTAGAGAGCCACCCGGCCCTGATAGGAGATGCCCTCGATATCATGACGTTCGCTTCGCGCGGCAAGCGGTTTGGCCGGGGGCCGCCGCTGAATCTTGTGGTCCGTGACGGAGACGTGTACCACGTCTTCGGTGCGCCGCTTCGGCATGTGACAACCGGCACAGTCGGGCGAAGGTGTGTGGGCGGTGCCGTGGCAACTCTTGCACACCGCGGCATAGTGCGTGATTGCCGTTTCTCCCCGGGGCGAGCTGTGTGGATCGTGGCAGGTGGTGCAGCGCAGAGCGCCGTTGCTCTTCAGGAAACACGCGGACTGGCGAAGGCGATAGGCAGAGCCGGCAATCTCAAATTTCTCGTCGCGCCCCGTGGCTTTCTCATGGTCAAATTGCAAAATGTAGCCGGACAGCGGCTCGCCAGGCCGGTAGCTGAAAGTTCCCCGGCCAAAGCGCTGGATTGCGTTCGGCAACGGGAAGGTGGTGGTCTCGAGGTGGCACTGCATACAGACTTCCATCTGAAGATTCCCCGAAAGCCGCGCCGGATTTACGATCGCCGCCCGGATCTTCTCTTTCGGCTGGCTGGATTGCACCATCTCAATGTGCTGGCGTCCGGGGCCGTGGCAACGCTGGCAATCGATGCCTTCGGGCAACTGGGCCGGGTAGATCGGATCTGCTCCGGCGACATCCTGGCCGGGTTCCACGTCCGGATAGCCGTTGTGGCAAAACATACAGGAGTAGGCTACAGGACGGCGGAAGTCGAGATGATCCGCGCGGTCAAAGCCTGGACTCATGGCCCAAACTCCGCCCTTCTCCGCATACCAACCCACGGGCATTTCCACCAGCCGGTTCTGTGGGGTACGGTGCAGGTAGCTGCGGGCGTGATTCCCGGAACCCATGACGTAGTGAATTTCCTTCTCCACCACGTTTGCTTCGCCGCCGCCGTAGCCCACCTGATTCCGCCGCAGGAAAAAGCGGCTATCGCGCCGGATCATCTGGTAGCGGCGCTCAGAGAGTTTGTGATCCAGGCTGTTGTTGCGCGTAAAATCCTCTACGTGGAGGTTGGCGGAAGTTGCGCGGTAGAATGAACGCCCCATGCCGGTTTGCCTGTAAGTATTGGCGATCGCGGCATGGCAGCCCGCGCATTGCCGCGAATCGACGTAGGCGGAACGGCTGGCTGAGGCAACTTCTTTCGTTCCCGACCGGGAACAGCCGCCAAGAGCGATCAGGCAAATAAGAAGGGCGTGGATGCCAGCCATCATCGGGAAGCTTTCAAGTCTATCATTCTCGTGTCGACTCATCTTTCAGATACTTCTGCACCTTCGCCCGGACCGTCCGCCGGTCCAGGCCCAGCCGCCGCGCCGCCTCCTCATAGCTTCCGGCCTGCAAATACACTTGCGCCGCGTATTTTGCCAGCACTTCCTCCGCACTCCATTCCCCCGCGCGAAACTTCGTGAAGAATCCATCCTCGCCGATGTTTTCCGCAGTTTCCATGGGCTGATACGACCCATGGATTACGATATTCCGGACACACTGCTCCACTTCACGGTAATTCCCCGGCCACGCATAATTCGCCGGAAGGTTCGCCCCGATCCACCGCTCTACTTCCGCCACGGCAAGTTCCGCCTCGTCTCCCACCGCGCGCCGGACCATGTATAGAAGGAGATCCCGCAGCACCCCGGGCGATTCCCGAATCTGCTCGCAAAGCGACGGCGTCCGGATCTGATCCGCGCACAGCCGGTAATAGAGATCTTCGCGAAACCGTCCGGCGCGAATTTCAAGCGGTAACTCGCGGTTGGTGGCCGCGATCAGCTTGCCGCGAAAGTCCCGCATGGCCGTGTCGCCCACGGCGGAAAACTTCCGCGTCTCCATCACCCGCAAGATCTTGACTTGAATTGACAAATCCATTTCGCCCAGCTTGTCCAGAAATACGGAACCGGCCGGCGGACAAGATTCCAGCCATCCTTTCCGGTCCGCGATGGCGCCGGTGAACGATCCCCGCCGGTGCCCGAACAGTTCGGATTCCACCAGGGTGGGCGACAGCGCGGCCAGATTCATCGCGAAGAAAGAGCCTGTCTTGGTCTCGGCAAACTCCATCCGCTCGGGGTGAAATGGAACGTATCGCGAGCCCGCGATCGCGTGCGACCAACTCCTTTCCGGTTCCCGACGGGCCCGTAATCAACGTCGGAAAGTCGCCCATCCGTCCATACATTGTCCGCAGGTAGCGCCGCATATCGTGTGTGAAAATCGATTGCCATACGCTTGCCCGCAGCCGGGACGCCGGCATGGAGTTGCCGATGATATTGTCGAAGATGTGATGGAACGCCCGCCGTACCTGCCGGAAACAGGCGAACACATGGGCCGGTTCGAAGGCAGTTTCGATCCGCTTCCCTGGAATGTGGTTGTAGTGGGCCCAGTCCGCTGAAAAGTGCGGGTAGAAAGGCGTACGGTCGCGTGTCAGAACAAACTGCGAATAGTAGCGCTGATAGAGCAGGTACTGGACGCACTCCCGATAGACCGCGATTTCCCCGGGCGCGGGATCGGCGGCAGCTTCAAACCGGGCGCGCAGCGCGTCGATCATGGTTTCCAGCCGGGCATAGATGCGCGCGACGTTGGGCCTGGCGGCGTCGGGATCGGCGGCCGAAGCGCTCCAGGTGGGCTCTCCCGGGACGAAATCCCCCTGAAGAGCGGCGCGCTCGAGTGTGATCCGTTCGGGCAGGAAGGGATTGGTGTAAGCAAGATCTGCAACCGATTGCAGGAAGCGCGACTCGCCAGCGGTCAGCAGACTCATACAAAAAGTGTACATTACTATGCATTTTACGGATGAGAAGATCTCCAAGCTCTGTGGATCATTAAGGAAACACTAGACAATGAACACGGAAACCCACATGCTGTATCCACGCCATGGAACTAACACTCGGGATTCTGGTTCTTTTCCAGCTCGCCCGCTATCTGATGAACCGCGAACGCTTTCGCCATCTGGAAGAAGAAATTGCTGCCGTTTCCGCAGCGTTGGCCCCAGACGGGCCGGACACACAAACGCAAATCCGTGAGCTGACCGCCCGCCTTTACCGGCTGGAAAGGAAAGTGGAATCATTGCGAAGCAGCGGAGTGACAGAGCAGCCGATTCCGGCGCCCGTCCCGGCACCCGTGATTGTGGAGCGGCCGGTAACGCCTCCACCGCTGCCGAAAGCTCCACCCGCGGTTATCGAAGAGAACTTGGTGCAAAAGCCTGAACGCGAACCCGAGCCTCAGCCCGAGCCGGCGATGACGGCAAGCGAGGCGGCGGGCCCCACGCTTTCAGAGCGGTTCCGCGCCGCCATGGGAGGCGACGAGTGGGAAGCCCTGGTAGGCGGAAGCCTGCTAAATAAGCTGGGCGCGCTGGTGCTGGTGGTGGGCATCGCGCTGTTTCTCGGTTACTCGTTCACCCAAATGGCCCCGGGCGGACGCGCGGCAATCGCGATGGCTGTCAGCGTTTCTATGCTGGCGGCTGGGGTTTGGATTGAACGCGCCGCCAAGTATCGGGTCTTCGCCCGCGGACTGATTGGCGCGGGGTGGTCCGCGCTCTATGCCACCGCTTACGCGATCTACGCGCTGCCCGCGGCTAAGATCATCGACGACCCTTTTGCCGGGTCGATCGGCGTCGTTCTGGTTGCCGTGGGAATGATCGGCCATTCGCTGCTGTACCGTTCGCAGGCTCTTACCGCGGTAGCGTACTTCACCGCCTTCGCCGGACTGGCCGCCACTCCGTCCACGCCGTTCGCTGTGATTGTCCTGGTCCCATTGGCGGTGTCGCTGCTCTACCTGGCTATCCGGTTCGAATGGTACGGGATGGCGGTATTCGGGATTTTTGCCACTTACGGAACATGCATTTCGCGTGGCAGTTCGGACGCCCCGCTGTTTTCGACGGAAGGGCTTTTTCTGGTCTACTGGGCGCTGTTTGAAGCTTTCGATTTATTGCGTACGCAACGCCGCGCCACGGCTGCGGGACTGGGCTGGATCTCCCCGCTAAACGCCATCGGTTTTCTTGGTCTCTCCTATTCCGCCTGGGCGTCGAAGGCCCCCGATCAGCTTTGGTTGATGGCCTCCTTCGCGGCGGTGCAATATTTCGCCAGCGCCATGGTCAGAGCGATACTTCGCCCGCCGTCAAGCTTCGCGGAAACAGACGATCCGCGGACACGGGCCGAGGCGGGAAGCTTCGAATTCTCATTGACGGTCTCCGCGGTTCTGGCCGCGCTGGCCATCGTGGCGCACGTGCCGGGAATCTGGATGGGCGTCGGCCTGGCGATTGAGGCCGAACTGCTCTACGTGGCCGGAGTCCGTTGGAATTCGCTTGTGTTGCGCGGCCTGGCGGCCATCGCGTTTGCATTCTCATTGGGCCGGTTATTCGCATACGATTACCCGGCGGGCGGAACCACGGCGGTGCTCGGACGCAGCATCCGGAACTGGACTCCGCCTGTTTTGATGCACGTTTTGCTTTTTTACGTGAACCGGGTGTTGCGGCGCCCGAACCTGATCTTCAGCTTCGCGGCCTCTGCGCTGGTTGCGCTGGTGATTTTCGCCGAGACGCCGAAAGATGTGGCCGGGACGGTCTGGATCGTGTTCGCGGCGATCCTCTTCGAAGCCGGCCTCCGCAAGCGGCTGAGCGAGTTCCGGTTGCAGGCCTATCTGCTGGCCTTCCTAGGAACCGGCCAATCCACCTTGGCGCACGGAATTTTCATTACTCACCAGTGGCGCAACCTCGCCATCGGGCTGATTCTGTTCTATGCCAATGCGCTGCGTTGCCAGTGGATGGCCGAAGGGATACTCGGACCTCTGGAATACAAGTGCCTACAGTGGGCCGCTGCCGCCGGCACCGTGAGCTTTTCGCTGCTGATGCTGTGGAATACGGTCCCGGCGGCCTATTTCGGGTTAGGCGAATGTTTACTGGCCGCGGTGCTGTTTGAGCTTGGCTTGCGGAAACTGCCACTGCAATTGCGGTTGCCGGCCTACTTGGTATGGGTCATTGGCATCTTTCAACTGATCAGGCCTGATTCAGGAGCGTCGGCCAAGTTCGCCGCTTCGCCGTTGGCGCTGTCGTACGCAATCGCGGCTTTGGTGGCGTGGTACTTCTGCGCTCGGGTGACCGCGTCTGCTGCCGGCGCCGCCCCGCAATTGGACCGCGAAATCCTTCGCCATGCCATGGGGGCGGGTGGCACTCTGTTGGCTATGCGGACCGTTTGGATTGTAACACCCGAACCGATGGTCGCCGCCGCCTGGGTGGCGATGGCGCTGGTTTGGATGGAACTGGGTCTGCGCTTGAAGACCGCGCCGTTCCGCTGGCTGGGCAATTGCGTAATGGCTACGGTTGCGATCAGGCTCGCCCTGGTGAATTTCAACTATCCGGATAAACTGCCGGGCGTTGTCCCGGTGATCGCCGCTGCATATTGCCTCTGGTATCGATATGGAAACACATTGACGGCCCGGGCATATGTATGGGCCGCCGCCCTCCCGGTGATGATCCTTCTCCATACCGAACTGCCTCACGCGACGGGCACGGTGGGCTGGGCGTATTTCGCTCTGGCCCTGGTAGCCGCAGGCCAGCGGTTGAGCAATCTCGATTTCACTTGGCAAAGCTACGGGGTGGCCGCGACCGCATTTCTCTACTCAATTTTCAATCCGGCGGACACGTGGGCGGCCGCCGCGGTGGTTGCTGCCCTCTATGCCGCCCAGGTACTCTCTGAACGCCGCGGGCGAACGTTCTTCTCCATTCTGGCGACACTGCTGCTGACCGCGACCCTCTATGACAAAGTCTCCGGCAGCGTGCTCACCATGGCGTGGGGCGGGGAAGGGCTGGTTCTGTTGGGAATTGGCTTCGTGGTCCGTGAGCGGCTGTTGCGATTGCAGGGGCTGGTGCTGTTTTTCGTCTGCATATTGAAACTGTTCCTCTACGACCTGCGAAATCTGGAGACGATGTACCGAATCCTCTCATTTATAGCGCTAGGCTTGATTCTGCTGGGTGTTTCGTGGATTTATACCAGGTTCCGCGAGCATGTCCGGAGATATTTGTAGAGATAAGCTGAATTGCCGCCGCCCCGGCCTGAACCATCGTACGAATCTCATGCCAGGGCGCTGGCCAGTTCCCAGGTCCTTCCGGCGGGATACTGGCTGGCCGCGGTGTTCAAGGCAAACCTGCATCGAGAGAGCCGGGTACCACTTCCGGCAAATGAATGGCCAAGGTATAGGCACACGAAAAGCGTCGTAAGGCAGATAGCAGAGAAAGCAAGTGCGCACCGAAGGGTCCGGCCTTAGGGCATGGTGTATAGCCCATGGAGGCGTGTTGTACTATCTAGTGTAAAATGTTGTGGAAAACGATCTTTCGGCCTTGCGCTTTGCGCGATACAGACGATAATAGTCTTAATGTAGGTGCAACTTGCACTTACTGAATTTTATCCGATACGCTCGTAGGCGAGCTGCTATACACTGCCCCCAGAGACTACTTGTCGCTGGGGGCTTTATCGTATCTGCCAATGAGTCATGAACGGATCGCTATCTTGATAGACGGAGGGCATCTCCGCGTACTCTCTAAGCAGGCCACTAAGCGTTATGATAATGCACTGATCGAATCAGTTGCCCTCCATTGCAAGATTCAAGGGGAAGAAATTCACCGCATCCTGTATTATGACTGCGCTCCATACAAGGGCTCCGCAAAGCTCCCAGTATCCGGGCAGATGCATGACTTTAAGGGCTCAGACCTTTGGCTAGCGGAACTGTCCCGGAAAGATCTTTTTGCTGTCAGGCGAGGAGTACTGAAATTTAGAGGGTGGAAAGTAAAGAGCGTCCCAGTTTCCCCAGCTTCGCTCCAGGATTCAGATTTCGCCCCAGTGTTTGAGCAAAAGGGTGTCGATATGAGAATCGGCCTCGATATAGCGCTATTCTCTCAGACACATTCAGTCAACCGTATAGTGCTAATTTCAAACGATACTGATTGTGTAGCTGCGTTAAAATTTGCACGCCGGGCTGGTCTCCAAATCGTTCTCGTAGCATTGCCGAATAGCCAAACAGCTCCTGAGCGACTGGCTCATGCCGATTTCAAGCGCGAGATACCGTGGCCTTAGCCCAAACCACGATTAAAAGCCCTTAACATTCAGACTGACCCACGACCATGGCAAATGAATGGCCAACCGGATGTTGACAAAACAGACATAGTTACGTAAGATGGAAAGGTTTGGCGAGTTGATTTCTTCTACTCCTGCGCTACCCTTCCCAGTGCCTTCGGGCGGCAAGGCTACCGTAAGTCGTTGTAAAGACTAGGTAGCTACGTTATGGGAACCCGGCTGGGAGTCGGCCCCGAGGCTTTAGCGGATTACGCCGCTTTCAGCATGGGCCAGTCTGAAGTGCTACCCTCGCAAGTCTGGGACGGTGAACAAAAATATACCGCTTCCCTCGTTTTTCGATCTTGGTGTTTTTACCTTCGGCGGCGCTTTTCCGATGTTTGGATTGGTGTGTCGAGCATTGCTTTGTAAGTAATTCAACAGTTTCTAAGTTCAAGAGAGGAAATTCGTGCCGACGTTTAATCAACTCGTGCGAAAGGGCAGGAAATCGCCACGTTACAAGACGGCGAGTCCAGCTCTTCAGGCCTGCCCGCAAAAGCGCGGCGTCTGTACGCGTGTTTACACAACCACTCCGAAGAAGCCGAATTCGGCCCTTCGCAAGGTGGCCCGCGTGCGGTTGACCAACGGTATTGAGGTCACCACTTATATCCCGGGCGTTGGCCATAACTTGCAGGAGCACTCCATTGTGCTCATTCGCGGTGGCCGCGTGAAGGATCTTCCTGGTGTGCGTTACCACGTTGTCCGCGGCACTCTGGATACGGCTGGCGTTGCCAACCGGAAACAGAGCCGGTCGAAGTATGGCGCCAAGAGACCGAAGTCGTAGGTAGAAGGGAACTAATATGTCACGCAGACGAAGAGCTGAAACCCGCGAGATCCTGCCGGATCCGGTCTACAATTCCACCCTCGCGGAGAAGTTTGTTAACTCCATGATGTGGGACGGAAAGAAAACCGTAGCCCAGGGTATCTTCTATACCGCCATGGAAACTCTGAAAGAGCGCAGTGGCGACGATCCATTGAAGTTATTCAAGAAGGCGGTTGAGAATTGCAAGCCGCTGCTCGAAGTGAAAACCCGCCGTGTCGGTGGCGCCAATTATCAGGTGCCCGTTGAGGTTTCGCAGAATCGCCGGACCAGCCTCGCGATCCGCTGGATTTTGTTGAACGCCCGCAGCCGTCCGGACAAGGGTATGCACGAGAAGCTGGCCAATGAGCTTGGCGACGCCGCCAACAGCCGCGGTGGCGCAATCAAGAAAAAGGACGATGTTCACCGTATGGCCGAAGCCAACAAAGCTTTTGCCCACTACCGTTGGTAATCTGAATTAATTAAGTTATCTATGCCACGCACTGTTCCACTTCAGAAAATGAGAAACATCGGCATCATGGCCCACATTGATGCCGGTAAAACCACCACTACGGAGCGAATCCTCTATTACACCGGCCGTACGTATAAGATCGGTGAGGTTCATGAAGGCACTGCCACCATGGACTGGATGGAGCAAGAGCAGGAACGCGGTATCACCATTACTTCGGCGGCAACTACTTGCCACTGGGGTGATTATCAAGTCAACATTATCGATACTCCCGGCCACGTGGATTTTACCGCCGAAGTGGAGCGCAGTCTTCGGGTTCTGGACGGCGCGGTTGCCGTTTTCGATGCCGTGGCTGGAGTGCAGCCGCAGTCGGAAACCGTTTGGCGCCAGGCTGATAAGTACAAAGTGCCTCGTATTTGCTTCATGAATAAGATGGACCGCGTAGGGGCCGACTTCTATCGCTCCATCGCCACCATTGTGGAGAGATTGAAAGCCCGCCCGGTTGCCATTCAGATTCCCGTCGGCGCGGAAGATAAATTCCTCGGCGTAGTCAACCTCGTCACTATGAAGGCGCGCATCTGGCGCGACGAGACGTTGGGCGCGGAATTCGACGAAGTGGAAATTCCGGAAGATTTGCGCGAAACCGCGGCAACTTACCGGGAGCAACTAGTGGAAGCGGTCTCGGAATCGGACGACGCCCTCTTTGAGAAATTTGTGGAAGGCAAGCCGATCAGCGAGGCCGAACTAATGGCCGGTATCCGCAAGGCCACCATCTCGATGAAGATCTTCCCGGTCATCTGCGGCAGCTCGTTCAAGAACAAGGGCGTGCAGGACATGCTGGATGCAGTCGTAGACTTCCTGCCGTCTCCGCTGGACGTTCCGCCGATGATGGGCACCGATCCCGATAATAAAGAAATCAGCATCGAGCGCCACCCTTCAGACACCGATCCGTTCTCGGGTTTGATATTCAAGATTATGACCGACCCGTTCGTCGGCCAACTTTGCTTCCTGCGCGTCTATTCGGGCAAGCTGAGCACCGGCGACACCGTGTACAATCCGGGAAAAAATAAGAAGGAGCGCATCGGACGGCTAGTCCGGATGCACGCCAACAAGCGCGAAGAAGTGCAGGAAGTGCTCGCTGGCGACATCGTCGCGGCGGTGGGATTGAAGACCACTCAGACCGGCGATACTGTTTGCGATGAGAAGCACCCCATCGTGCTGGAATCGATTGACTTTCCGGCACCCGTTATTCAGCTCGCTATCGAGCCGAAGACCAAGGTAGATCAGGAAAAGCTGGGCGTCGCCATCCACAAACTGGTGAACGAAGATCCCACTCTGAAGGTTTCCACCGATCCCGAGACCGGCCAGACCATTCTTGCCGGCATGGGCGAGTTGCACCTTGAAATCATCGTGGAACGCATGCAGCGCGAATTCGGCGTGGGCGCTAATGTCGGAAAGCCCCAAGTGGCCTATCGCGAAACGATTCGTCAGACTGCGGAATACGATTACACACACAAAAAACAGACGGGTGGCAGCGGACAATACGCCAGAGTCAAGCTACGTGTCGAGCCGTTTCCCGGGGGCGAGTTTGAATTCGTCGACGAAGTCAAGGGCGGCAACATTCCGAAAGAGTTCATTTCCGCGATTGAGAAAGGTGTAAAAGAAGCGCTCGAAGGCGGCATTTTGGCGGGCTACGCGATGTCCGACATTCGGGTCGTAGCCTTCGACGGTGCTTATCACGACGTTGATTCTTCGGAAATGGCGTTTAAAATTTGCAGTTCGATTTGCGTGAAGGAAGCGTGCAGGAAAGCGAAAGCCGTTCTGCTGGAACCGGTGATGCGGGTCGAAGTAGTAGTGCCCGACGAGTACATGGGTACGGTGAACGGAGATCTTATTTCCCGCCGTGGCCGCCTCGAAGGTACCGAGGTCATGGGCGGTGCGCAGATTATTAAGGCGCTGGTTCCGCTCTCCGAAATGTTTGGCTACGCCACCGAACTCCGTTCCAGAACACAGGGACGCGGAGCGTTTACGATGCACTTCGGTCAATACGAAGAAGTTCCGAGAAGCATCGCGGAAGAGATTGTGAGCAAGGCCCAGGGCAAAGTTACTAAGTAAACAATTTTTCAGGAGACAAGAGCGAAATGGCGAAGGAAAAATTTGACCGCAGTAAGCCGCACGTAAATATCGGGACGATCGGACACATCGATCACGGCAAGACGACTCTGACGGCGGCCATAACGAAGACGCTGTCGAAGCACAATCCAAAGAACAAATTCCGGAGC
>JANXXV010000775.1 GCA_025350445.1 Bryobacteraceae bacterium
CACAGATCAAGCCGGGCGAGACGCTTTACGATCTTGGCTGCGGCGACGGACGCGTTTTGATCACAGCCGCCGAGCGATACAGGGCGAAGGCGGTTGGAGTGGAGATTTCCGAGAGTCTGGTAAAGTCGGTGAACCAAACCATCCGGCGGAAGAATTTGCAGGATCAGGTGCAGGTAATCCACGGAAACTTGTTGAACGTGAATCTGTCATCGGCCGATGTGGTGATCATCTACCTGGAGACTGGATCGAACGATCTTTTGCGGCCGAATCTTGAAAGGGATTTGCGCCGTGGATCGCGCGTGGTTTCGCACGACTTCATGGTACCGGGCTGGAAGGCATCCCGCGTGGAAACGCTGGACGCCTTCAAGCGGCCGCATACGATTTACGTCTACGACATGCCACAGAAGATCAAGAAGTAACTTTTTGCCGTGGCGCAAGAGTGCGACCTGGGGGTCGCTCGCGGACGAGGGCGTCCGCCCTCCTTCGGGATGCTAAAACTCTTTGAAATCGTCGTCCATCGGGAAGGTGTCCCTTTCAACCATTACCGAGGCCATTGCCGGGGCGGCGGACTTCTTCGTGCTTGAGGAAACGGCGTTGCTTAAAGCCTTCAAGCTTCCCGGCGTCGCTTTGACCGGTCGGAATTTCATTTGCTGGCGAACGGGGGAGGGAGCGATACGTGCGGGTTTAGGCCGATTGCGCGTTTCTGCTTCAGCTTGAGGGCCCCTGCCACCTACCATCGCCTTTAAGCGCCCGACAACAGACATCATGGCCTTCGCCTGGCCGCTCATCTGCTCCCCGGCGGCAGCGCTCTGCTCCGCACTGGCGGCTGCCTGTTGGGTTACCTGTTCCATTTGAGTGATTGAATTTGCAATCTGCTCCGATCCACGAGCCTGCTCAGTGCTGCTGAGGTTGACATCGTCTACCAATGTCTTCACTTTTTGGGCGCTCTCGGTGATGGAACGGATCACTTCTTCCACTTTGCCCAGTTTCGTGTTGCCTTCGTTTGAACGGCTAATGGATTCTTCAATTAGCGCCGCCGTATCCTTGGCCGCCTGGGCGCTGCGCTGCGCCAGGTTGCGGACCTCTTCAGCCACTACCGCAAAGCCCATTCCCGCCTCTCCTGCCCGAGCCGCCTCGACAGCAGCGTTCAGAGCGAGAATATTGGTCTGAAATGCGATCTCGTCGATCACCTTGATAATTTTCGAAATCTTGTCGCTGGATGTGGTGATCTCCCTCATGGAGATCACCATTTCAGCGAGAGTCGCATTCGCATCAACGACGCGTTGATCTACGACCGACATCAGATTGGCGGCCTCAAGCGAGCTGTCCGCATTTTTCTTGGTCATGGCGGCCATTTCCTGACTGGAAGCCGAGGTTTCCTCAAGCGAGGCAGCTTGTTCGGAGGTGCCTTGGGCCAAGGACTGGCTCCCGCTCGAAATCTGCGCCGCGGCGCTGGTTACCTGTTCGGCGCCACGGCCTAATTCGTCCACGGCCTGGCTGAGATCGGTATTCGTGGTCTTCACAATAAAAAATGCGATGGCGGCGCCCGAAGATATCGCCAGTAGCAGAACCGTAAGTATCCAAAGACGGCCGGCTACCCCCGCCTGGGTGGCAGTGTCAGCATCAGCGTCCCCCGAGGCCTTGCTTGCGTCTACGATCTCCTGGAAAATCTTCTGTCTTGCCACCGTGGCGGGAATGCCTTCGGCCACCCACAACTCCATTGCCAGTTTGCGCTTGGAAGCCCGGCTCAGCGGCAGTATCTTAGCCCAGATACGCATCACGTTTTCGTGCGCCGACATCAACCTTGCAAGAACTTCGCGGTCGCTCGCTGAAGTGTTGGCTTTCGCAAAGGTCTGGTATGCCTCGATCAGTTTAGTGTTATTGTCCGCTACGGCCGTCTGGAAAGACTCCATTTGCACTGCGTTATTGGCGGCAATGTGCGATAGGATCATCGACTTTTGTTCCTTGGCGAGCGGCGCAAGCTTAGCCACTGAATAAATCTTCGGCAGAGCATCGGAGCCCAACTTGTGCACTCCATCGGCTACGGAGCCGAGCCTTGTCAGGGCGATTAGGCCAAGTATCGCGGTTAACGATATCACCGCTCCGAAGCCCAGGAACAGCTTTCTTCCGATTGTCATGGATCTCACGTTCGTTAATTTCCTTCACGGCCGCTACTAAAGACGGCCTACAGTACTAATCGGATCAGGTTCGTGTATCTTGAATGAAAAATTGCCTCCCTTTGACGGAGAAGCTCTTGCTAATCTAAGGGTTATGTCTGACTTCGATGTGGTGGGCGTTGGACTCAATGCCACTGACACACTGCTGATTCTGCCGCACTTCCCCGCCTATGCCGGCAAAGTTCCGTTCACCAAAGAGATTCTCAGCCCCGGCGGGCAAGTGGCCAGCGCCATGGTTGCCTGCGCTCGACTCGGACTGCGCGTGAAGTACATCGGAACCGTGGGCGACGACGAAAGAGGCCGCATCCAGATGGACAGCCTGCTGGAATCGGGTATTAATCTAGACCACGTCCAGGTGCGGACCGGCTGCGCCAATCAGACGGCCTACATCCTGATCGACCAAACCACCGGAGAGCGCACCGTGCTTTGGAGCCGGCCGGAGTGCTTGCGGCTGAATCCGGAGGAAATCACCCCCGGGCAGATCACCTGCGCGCGAATGCTCCATATCGACGGCCATGATACGACAGCGGTGGGGCGCGCCGCACAGATTGCTCGTGCGGCCGGTATTCCGGTAACGGTAGATGTCGACACCATTTATCATGGCTTTGACAAAGTGTTGCCATACGTCGATTACCTGGTGGCCAGTTCCGAATTCCCGGTGCAGTGGACCAATGAACGCGATCCGTTCAAGGCGCTGGAGCGGTTACAGGAAGAGTACGGAATGAAGGTGGCGGCGATGACGTTGGGAGCGCATGGCGCGCTGGCGCGGGTGGACGGGCGGTTCGTTTACTCGCCTGCCTTTGTGGTGAATTGCGTGGATACAACCGGGGCCGGCGACGTGTTTCATGGGGCCTTTTGTTATGCTGTTCTACAAGGGCTGCCGATGAAAGAAACCCTCGATCTGTCGAACGCTCTGGCCGCGCTGAATTGCACCGCGCTGGGCGCGCGTGGCGGTATCAAGACTCTGTCCGAAGCGCGAGCGCTAATGGCGCGCGCCGAACGCCGCGTGCAGCGTGAGTTCGAACAGCACGCCGACTTCTCTTGAGCCCATGATTCCTTTACGGGACACACAGCCTAGCAGTTCAACGCCGATTGTTACGATCGTGATCATTTCGCTAAACATTCTGGTTTTTCTGTTCCAGGTTTCGCTCGGCGACTACGAACGGAATTACTTTATCGCGACGTTCGGCATCGTGCCGGACCGTCTGCACTATTCCTCGATTCTGACGTCCATGTTCCTGCACGGCGGATGGCTGCATCTGATCGGGAACATGTGGTTTCTGTGGATCTACGGCGACAATGTGGAAGACGTCTTGGGCCATGGGAAGTTTGCGCTGTTCTATCTGCTCTGTGGAATTGCAGCCGCCGTGGTGCACATTCTGATGAATGCCGATTCGCGCCTCCCTATGGTGGGCGCGAGCGGCGCCATCGCGGGGGTGATGGGGGCCTACCTGGTAAAGTTCCCCCACTCGAAGATTTTAACGCTGGTGCCAATCATCGTTTTTTTTACCACGGTGGAGATACCAGCAGTGTTCATGTTGATCTACTGGTTTGCCATCCAGATTTTCAGCGGCGTGGGTTCCGTCGGATACTCCAATGTAGAAAAGGGCGGAGTGGCGTGGTTCGCGCATATCGGTGGATTCCTGGCTGGGATGCTGCTGGTCTACTTGATGGGATCCAGGGAGCGATTTCGTAACCGGAGGGACTATTCGTGGTAGACGTTCTGGCTATCGCGGCCCATCCGGACGACGTGGAGCAGACCTGCGGCGGTACGCTGATGCGCATGCAGGAGATGGGATACCGGACAGGCGTTTTGGATTTGACTGCTGGGGAGATGGGAAGCCGGGGCGCCCCGGAGATCCGGCTGCGCGAGGCGGAGGCGGCGGGCAAGCAGATGCGGCTGGCTTACCGCGGAAATATGCGCTTTCCCGATGCGCGGCTGGAGAATACGCCGGCGGCACGGATGACGCTGGCCCGGGAAATTCGCCTGCGGAAACCACGAGTTGTGATTCTGCCGTATTGGGAAGCGCGGCATCCGGACCATTACCGCGCGGGCGAGATTGGGTTCGAGGCTTGTTTCCTGGCCGGGCTGAAGAAGCTGGACGAACACTCAGAGGCGCACCGGCCTTATAAGGTTCTTTATTCGTCGCTGTACGCAAATGTCACGCCGTCGTTCGTGGTGGATATCAGCGCCTACTTCGAAAGACGGATGGCGGCGCTGATGTGCTACCAATCCCAATACGGCGGGAGCGCCGAGGCTTCCGGCCTGTTTCCACAGGCGCAGGAAATCCATGAGCGCCATGCGGCGATTGCGCGGTTTTACGGCAATTTGATTGGAGCCAGGTATGGCGAGCCGTTTGTGGTGAAAGAGACGATTCGCGTGGACGATGTGGTGTCGATGGGCGTGCGCAGTTTCTAGTGTCCTGTCCCTCGTAAGAGTTGACCACGGGCGCAAGAGCGCTCGCCGAGGGGCGAGCGCTCAGACAAGGCACAGGCGTTAAAATAAGAACGTTTGTTATTGAAAATGTTCCGTAATTGGGCTATGATCCACCGCTTGCTTACGCGCGCGGCTCCGTAGGATCAATGGGTTAACCGCGCCGCTCGCCGTGAGGGAGTGGTGCTACGATGTCCGCAGTTCAGCTTACCTTAACGCTTATGAGCAGACAAGGTGTCTGCCCCACTTGGCGCCCATTAGCATGTTGTAAATAATTTGCCGGGACGGCACACTGGATCGCCGCTCTGCCGGTGAAACTTTTACGGTCACCACCAAATGCAACCAATCGACAATTTAGCTTCAACGACTTACAGTGAAGTAGGTCCCTTCCGGTTTCGTCCCGATGCTACAAACAGCAGGAATGGAGGGAGTCCGCTGTGGCGTCCCTTCGCCGAGCCCGCTTGGGTAAAGGACTTCAAAGAGAGGAAAAATGCGAGTAACGATTGCACATGAAAAAGGCCAACAGGAGGCAAAGCGGATTGTCGATCAGTCCGCGCAAGACCTGATTCAGAGCGTCGCGGCGGGACCAGTGAAGATCCTGGACCCCGCAAAGACCTGGGACGGTAATACCATGACGTTTTCCTTCCGCGGGAAAATGGGGCTATTCGGCGCAACGGTTCACGGCACCGTAGAGGTGAACGAAAAAGACGTAACGATCGACGTGGAATTGCCGGGAATGGTGAAAAAGTTCATCGCCGAAGACAAGATCCGGGCTGCGCTGGAAACCAAGGCAAAAGGGCTATTGGCATAATCGGGGCGGCGAGCGGGGAATCTGGCCGATAAGAATTGCATATGGATGCGTTAAACGCCGGCCTCCGCTCTCACTGCCTACGGGTAGCAGCGTGGGCTTACGAGTTGTCGGTAGGACTAAAGCTGACAGCGGAAGAGGAGCGCCTGCTGGAACAGGCGGCGCTCCTGCATCACTTGCCGTTCGAAATGCTGGAAACCGAAACGGTGAACCGTCTGGCGGAAGATCTTTGGCCGGACGGGCCAAAGCAGTTGCCCTCGGAGGCGACGGGCATCTCCGCACTGGTTAGGCCAATTCTTGAGGCGATGCGGCAGCCGGGTGGCAGCCAGCGGGTCGACCGGATATCCGCGATGGCCGGAATTCTGGAGATTGCCGACCTTTTCGACGAACAACTGGAAATCGCCCAGTTTGAAGGGCGCGCGGTGCAGGATGTGCTGGAATCGGCCGCTGGGGATCCGGTGCTCGCATCGGCTCTTCAAATATTGCGCAAGTCTAATCGCAACGATCTTCTGGCGCTCATTCCGCGCCTGCCGGTCTACCCGGCGGTGGCTGTAAAGGCTCTGGCGACACTGGCAAAACAGGACGTTCATCTAGGCGAACTGGAGCAGATCAGCAAAGCCGACCAGGTGCTGGCCGGACAGCTATTGCAAGCCGCTAATTCGGCATTTTTTAGCCCGCGGTATCCGTTGAAGACAGTACGGGACGCCATTACCTACATGGGAATCGACCAGGCCAGAAGCATCTTATCGACAGCAGTGCTTCGCCCTTTGTTCGGCGCCCCGAAGCTAAAGAAACTGTGGGTACATTCCATCGAAACGGCGCAAGTGGCCGAGCGGATTGCCGAACTGACATCCAAAGTAAGTCCGCGCGAGGCATTTCTGGCAGGGCTGGTACACGATGTGGGTCGATTGGCGATCAGCCTGCTGCCGCCGGTGGCAAGTGAAGCCTACGACCGCCTGACGGCCAAGGGATGTGAAGTAACGGTTGCGGAATTGGTTCTGTTCGGTTTCGATCATTCCGAAGCGGGGGCCGAGGTTCTGCGGATTTGGAAGTTTCCGCCCGAAATGTTGGAGGCGGTCCGGAACCACCACAATCCGGACCGTGTTACCTCAGACTTGGCAGCCTTGTTGTACGTGGCGGAATTCTGGAGCGCGGCCGATGAGGATCTTCCCTCCAACGTCATTCTGCAAAGGGCGGTCAAGCAATTGGGCCTAACGCCGGAAACAATCGGAGCCGCCGATCTATCCCGCGCCGGTGCGGTGCAGGGTTTCGCCTGAACGGGGCCTCGATTGCATCGGCGGTTATTGGCGGAGTGTGTCCCGAAGCCTACTGCCCGCCTCAGGTGGTGTTGCTTCCAAATCCATGAGTAGCGATATTCGATTTCCGGGCCATCCGGTTGGAAGGCCGCTTGCGGCCAACATGCCGCCATCTTGCAAGTGGGGCGCCTTGCAACTGGGGCGCCGCGAACGCTAGACTTTGCGAAACTTGTCTGCAGCGCCCTCGGTGTCGGTCATATAGCCTGGCGCGTGCAATATTCAGCGCAAGCCCGCCGGCGGCGATCGAATGAATCGGGATGAATTCATAACGCAGCCCGGTGGCGCGGCCGTATCGCCGCCGTCCGCCCTGACACAACAAGAGACGGAGGCCTACGAACGAAGAACTTGTCATGGAAAGCGGGGGTAGCTAAAAACCACCGGCGTATCGCGCCTGTGTCCTAAAATCATGTCCGCGATTTGGCCAGGCACTCGGGATGGACGGAGCGGCCCCGGCCCCGCAGCCTGCCCGCGAGCTGGCGCCTGTGATCCGGGGAGCCGTCCAAAATGCATTTCAATGCGGTCCGGTTATTTTGCAGGCACTACGGTGTCTGTGCCTCCCAGCTTGGCAGCAGGTGTTTCTGAATCTTCCCCATTGCGTTGCGCGGAAGTTGCTCTACCGCTAGGAATCCGCGGGGTACTTTGAACGACGCTAGCTTTCGACGGCATTCGGCTTCGATCGCCGCAACGTCGAAGGCCCCGTCCGCGACGAGGTACGCTACCGGGACTTCGCCCCGCAGACGATCCGGCACGCCAACCACAGCTACCTCTTTCACGCCGGGCTGTTCCTGGAGCAACTCTTCGATCTCCCGCGGGTAAATGTTGAAGCCGCCGGAAATGATCAGATCGCTCTTGCGGCCGCAGAGCGTATAGTAGCCATCCGGTGACCGAGTGGCTAAGTCGCCGCTACGGAAGTAGCCGTCGCGGAAAGCGGCCTGAGTTGCTTCCTCGCGCCTCCAATATCCGGTGAAAATGTTTGGACCTCTTAACGCCACTTCGCCCGTTGTTCCGTCGGGAACGGGGTGCCCATCCGCATCCAGCAGGCGGACAGAGATGCCGGGAAGCGGCAAGCCAACGCTACCGGGGCGGCGCTCACCGGTGTAGGGATTGCCGATGTTCATCAGTGTTTCGCTCATGCCATAGCGTTCGAGAATGGTGTGGCCGTAGCGCTCCCGGAACTCCTCCATCACGTGGGCCGGAAGCGGCGCCGAACCGGAGACAAACAGCCGCATGTCGCCTCCGATTTGCTGCGCTGTGTCCTTGGGAATGTCGAGGAGGCGAACGTAAATCGTGGGGACTCCGAAGAAAAGCGTCGGCCGGAAATCGAGCATGGTCTCAGCTGCTGTCTGATATTCGAAGCGTTCCAGCAGGCGCATGAAGCAGCCGCTGGCCAGCCAGCAGTGAAGGCCGTTGCCCAGTGCATGGACGTGGAATAACGGGAGGGCGAGGAGAAAGCGGTCGGCCCCGGAAATCTGCCAACAGGTTAGGAGATTGATCGCGTTTGAGGCGAAATTGTTGTGCGTGAGGATTGCGCCTTTCGATGCACCTGTGGTGCCCGAGGTATAGATAATACCTACCGGGTCGTCCCCGTCGAGCGTGACGGCGGGCCGGGCGGGTGGGAGTGTCCCGGCCGCTTCCGTGAGCTCGGCGGTGCGCCAGATTGGAACTGCGGCGGTAATTCCGGTCTCGGTGATGAGCGCGGAAGGCTCGGCATCAGCGAGGATATGCGCAATCTCGCGGTCCCGATACAGAATATTGATGGGCACGAAAACAATTCCGGTTTTCACGCAGGCCAGGAAGATGTCGATCAGCTCAATTGAGTTGGCCAGGTAGACGGAGAGCCGGTCGCCTTTGCGCAGGCCGCGATCGAGGAATAGCTGCGCCAGGCGGTTACTGCGATTGTCGACTTCGCCGAATGTATAAGTGCTTCCGCGAAATTCGAGGGCGGGCTTTTCGCGCCTTCCCAGAAAAGATAGATCGAAGAGGTGATTTAAGTTCATATCAGAACATCAGGTAACAGACAACGGCGCCTACGACGGACATGGAAAGTCCCCAGGCTAACAGCTTGTTGAAGAGCTTCCGGTGATCTTCGCCGGCGGGCGCGGCGGCAAGGCACAATGCGCCAATGGTGGAGAGCGGCGAGACGTCTACCAGGTGGCCGCCGACGTTGATCGATGACGCGATGGCCATGGCGTCCGCGCCGCCGAGACGTTCCACCAGCCCGGGCACTGTAGGCAGAAACGCGGGCAGGATCACGCCGGAAGTGCTGGCGTAAACCGACACCAGTCCGGTGACGAATGCTACAACCGCGGTTACGGTGTGGCGCGTTGAGAATTTGGCTAGCATTGCAGTGAACAATTCCATGCCACTGGTTTTTTCGAGTAGTGCGATGAGCACAGTGACGCCGCAGACCATCAGCACTACGCCCCACGGCATGCGGCGGATGGACTCTTTGTGATCGGCCGCTTGCAGAATGCAAAGAATGATTCCGCCGGCGAAGGCGCCCATGCCAACATTTACTTTGAAGAACACGACTGAGACTACGAGGACGGACACTAGCGCGATGGTGATCCAATGCGCTCTTTCGAATCCGGCGCCGGTCGAGTCCGCGCTGGCGTAGGAGAAGCGAAAGAGCTTCCAACCGCCCAGCAGGAAGTATCCGCCGAAGGCGACTACGGCATGGGCGAAAAGATTGTTTCTGTACGTGGTCCACTCCACTCCGGCCATGCCAATGCCGGCCATTAGGTTCGCGGCGATAATGCCTGTCGGGGCGAGGGGCGACAGGGCTCCGGCGTTGGCGCCATTGCCTACCATGATGGCCATCAGGAACGCAGGGATTCGGGCCTGGGACGCGACGCTCATGGCAATTGGGGCTAGCAGTGCGGCGGTGGCAATGTTACCGGGTCCGATGGTGGCGAGCGCCGCGGCTACCACGAAGAACATTACCGGGATGAGCCCGGCGTTGCCGCGGCAGAGGCGAACTGCGTGATGGGCGAGTCGATCTAACGTGCCGTTTACTTGCGCTTGCGTAAAGAACAGCGTCACGCCGGTTAGCGTGAGGAATAACGACACGGGAAAGCCGGCGATTACCTGATCCACCTTCATGCCGCCGATCAATACGCCGACGATCCACGCCAGGGCTACGGCCAAAACACCAACGTTGATCTCGGTGAAGCAACTGACGGCGATGGTGAGTAGCAGCGCCCCTAGAGACAGGTAGGCCAGGTTCATCGCAGGCGATCCATTACCGGCCAGACTTCTTCTACATTCTCGTCCCGGCAGGCGTAGATTCTGTCGTACAAGTTCACGGTCGGGTCGCAGTGGGGATGCAGGAATTCGATGCGGTCTCCCAGGCGCGGCTTCGTTGAGAAGCCTTCGAGATAGCCGAACTCATCGCCACCCCAGCGATAGGTGGAGCCAGGGAGATCGACCGCTTCCGGACCGTAGGAGCGATCGGTGGAGAAGGCTTTGAAGCCGCCGTCTACTGTGACGAAGGCGTCGTGGTTGGCGCTGATTACGGTTGTCAGGACGGTTAGGGCGCGACGGAAGCCGATGTCGAGACGGCGGTAGGCCAAATCCATTAGTGCATAAGAACCGGCCTGCAATTCAGTTACCTCGGGGATGTTGCTATCGATGTCCCAGGTGCCGGTGCTGCCGCCGGTGAGGATGTCGGTACAGAGGCCTTTGCGGGACATGGTCCGGCGTGTTTCGGCGGCCATTTGAAAGCCTGTTTCGGAGACGCGGCGGCGCTCTTCATGGGTGTTCGCATGGGAACCGAGGACCGAGTACGCTTGGGTGCCGCGGAGGTTCAGATTGGCGGCGCGGTCTACCGCTTCGGCAACCGCGAGCGCTTCTGCACCTGGGCGGGCTCCGGTTCGGTGGTCGCCGGGGTCGAGATCGATTAGGACGTCAATGATGCGGTTGTTCGTGCGGGCTGCTTCGCTGTACCAGTCGACTTGTTGGATGTGGTCAACCACTACCATGGCGCCGGTCTTCACGATGCGGGCCATCTTGCGCGGGTCGGCGATGGGGGACGTTAGCAGCAGATCGGTGATTCCTGCGTGGGCCATCAGCTCGGCTTCAGGAACGGTGGCTACGCAGATGCCGGTGGACCCGGCGGCAAGTTGGCGCCTGGAGATTTCGACACACTTATGCGCTTTGGCGTGCGGGCGCAGGGCTTTGCCGGACGCCTTCGCGTGGGCAGCCATTTTCCGCAGGTTGGCGTGGAAGGCGTCAAGATCGAGCAGCAGCGCGGGCGTGGGAATTTGGCTTATGGTGAGCAAGGATTATTAGAACCTTGCGGCGGAGGGTTAGTCAACGCCTCTGATATTCTTCTTGCATGCTTTCCATTTCCGATCGGCTCCTGGGGCTTCAGCCTACGGCGGTCAATGCGATCCTTGCGGAGGTGAAAGAGTTGCAGGCGCAAGGTAAGAAATTAGTGTCATTGATGCGCGGCGAACCCGATTTGCCCACTCCGGCGCATATCGTCGACGCCTGCGTCCGGGCAGCGCGCGATGGACGGACGGGCTATCCGGATAACCGCGGCGAAAAGGGGTTTCGCGAAGCAATTGTGCAGAAGCTGGCGAGGGATAATCAGCTTTCGTACGATGCAGGCACGGAGGTGCTGGCGACTTCGGGCGCTACGTTCGGGATTTACGCGGCACTGATGGCGTTGCTTAACAATGGGGATGAGGTGCTGCTGCCCGATCCGATTTATGATGCCTATCAGTCTCCGGTGCGATTGGCCGGGGGGCGGATCCGGACCGTTCGCGCGCGCATTGAAGGCGGGCGATTTGTTTTGCATGAAGAAGCGTTGGAAGCGGCTTGGACTCCCGCGGTGCGAGTGCTGTTGTTGAATACGCCATGGAATCCGGTGGGCACCGTGCTCACCCGCGATGAGCTTATCGCCATCACGCGATTCTGCGAGCGGCGGAACGTGGTGCTCATTAGCGATGAGATCTACGAAACGATTACTTATGACGATCACGTTCATGTTTCGCCGCTGTCCGTTGCGCCGGGATTGCGCGGCCGGTGCGTGATGGTGAACAGCCTGTCGAAGACCTATTCGATGACGGGTTGGCGGGTTGGTTACTGCGCGGGTCCGGCTCCGTTGATTCAGGCGATGTTTTTGATTCTGGCGCAATCGAGCCGCGGGCCATCGACGTTCATTCAAGACGCGGCAGCGGTGGCGCTGGCGGGGCCGCAGGATTGCGTGGCGGACATGCGGCGGGAGTACACTCTACGGCGGGCGCAGGTTCTGGAAGCTCTGGCCGGGATTCCGGCGGCGCGCGTGATAGCGCCGGAGGGTGGATTTTTTGCGATGGCGGATGCCCGTGGGTTGGGCGTGCCCAGTGCGGACATCCGGACACGGCTGCTTCATGAGCATGGGGTGGTGGTAGTGCATGGTGCGGCTTATGGGCCGGGAGGCGAGGGTACGCTGCGAGTTTCCTTTGCGACGGGCGGCGATGCGCTGGCGCGCGGACTGGCGCAGTTGCGGGAAGGCTTGCTGCGCATTGGAGAGGCCCGTTCGTGAGTCTTGTACAGATAGATATGGGCGCTACCCATGCGCTACGGCGGGAACTCGAAGGCCGGATCAGCGGGGAAGTTCGTTTCGATACGATTTCGCGAGCCCTCTATTCCACCGATGCCAGTGTGTATCAGATCCAGCCGCTGGGCGTGGTGATCGCGAAGAGCCGCGAGGATATTTTGGTAGCGCTGGAGATCTGCCGGAAGTATCGCTGCCCGGTGACAATGCGCGGAGGCGGCACATCGCAGGGCGGGCAGTCTATCGGACATGGCATTCAGATTGACACCTCGAAGTATTACAACCGCGTCCTGGAAGTAAATGCGGAAGAGCGATGGGTTCGCGTGGAGCCGGGGATTGTGCTGGACGAATTGAATGCGCAGCTCGCTCCGCTGGGGCTTCGATTTGCGCCGGACATTTCGACGGCCAGCCGTGCGGCGGTTGGCGGCATGATGGCCAATAATTCCAGCGGCGCGCGCAGCGTCCTCTACGGGAAGACTATCGATCACGTGCTGGAACAGGTGGTTCTGCTATCGGATTCTAGCGTTGTGCATTTTCGCGAGATTTCCCGCGATGCCGTGCCAACGGGCGATACGCTGGAGGCTGCCTGCTATCGCACGGTGCTGCGGCTGGCTGAGGAACATGCGGAGGAGATCGACCGGCGCTATCCCAAAGTCTTGCGGCGGGTGGGTGGATATAACCTGGACGAATTCACAGACCAGGCGAAGACCGTGAATCTTTCAAAGATGATGGTGGGGTCGGAAGGGACGCTGGGTATTGTGCTGGAGGCGAAGTTGCGGCTGGTGCCGTTGCCAACGGCGAAAGCGGTGATGGTGATTGCGTTTGCGGACCTGCTGGAATCGCTGGCGGCCACGCCGGTAATCCTTGCGCATGCGCCTTCCGCGATTGAGGTGATGGACAAGGCGATTCTGGATAACACGCGCCAGAATGCGGGGCTGAATCATATCCGGAATCTGTTTATTCCCGGCGATCCGGGTGCCACGCTTTGTGTGGAGTTTTATGCGGACCGGAAGGAGGATCTGCCGCCGCGTTTGATCGCGCTGGAGCAGGATCTGCGTTCGAAGAATTTCGGTTACGCTTATCACGCGGAGACGGATCTTGCGGCGCAGGCGAAGATCTGGAGCTTGCGCGAGGCGGCGCTGGGTCTTTCGATGGCGATGAAGGAAGACGCGAAGTCGATCTCATTTGTAGAAGACACGGCGGTGCCACCGGAGAAGCTGCGAGATTACATCGAACGGTTTCTCGCTATTATTCACCGCCATGGGACTACGGCTGGAATTTACGCGCACGCCTCAGTAGGTTGCCTGCATGTGCGGCCAGTCATCAATCTTAAAACGGCCGAGGGCGTGTTGAAGTTCGAAGCCATCGCACAGGACGTTGCGGAACTGGTGCTGGAGTTTGGCGGTGCTCTTTCCGGCGAGCATGGGGACGGACTGGTGCGAAGTCCTTTCATGCGGCTGATGTTTGGCGATTTACTCTACGAGGCGTTTCGCGAAATCAAACGGACGTTCGATCCGCTAACTATTTTGAACCCGGGAAAGATTGTGGAGGCCCCGCCGATTTCTTCTAATCTGCGCTTCGGCGGCGGATACGTGACGCCGGTGCCCACTACGTTTTTTGATTATTCCGATTATGCCGGTATGGGCGGCGCGGTGGAAATGTGCAGCGGCGTTGGTGCTTGCCGGAAGAAACTATCAGGGACGATGTGCCCCTCCTACATGGCAACGCGGGATGAGCGGGATTCTACTCGCGGCCGGGCGAATGTTTTACGTCTGGCCATGGCAGGGCGTTTAGAAGAAAATGGACTCGGCGATGAAGGTGTCTTTCAGGTGATGGACTTATGCCTCGAGTGCCGGGCTTGCAAAGCCGAGTGCCCGGTGGGCGTGGACA
>JANXXV010000776.1 GCA_025350445.1 Bryobacteraceae bacterium
ACGGTCCACCACAGCGCGTTTATCGCAATTGCACTATCACGCTCGGGACTGGGCTGTCACCGCTTTTCCTTGTATGCAGTCATAAGCGCCGGCGCCGATGTTCTTATGTTCCTCGACGCCTGCGCCGGGCCATTCGATCACGATTCGACTAGCTTTATCGCGCCTGCCCAGTCCAAAAGTCAGTGTGAGTTCTGATTGCGAAAGGTAGCTGGAGCCGGTCTTCACCATGCGCGACTGCGTGCCATCTGGGGTGGATACGCGAACCACTGCACCGATTCCATCACGATTGGACTTGGTCCCCACCAATCGAAGCCGCAGGGACCGGTTTCCCGAAATCACATCGTTGCGATACAGGAAGGCCGGGCCCTGATTCGTAGTGAGCAATACGTCAACGTCGCCATCGCGATCAAAATCGCCGTACGCCAGCCCACGCGCCACTTTCGGAGAGGCGAATCCGCCACCCACCTCGTTGGCCACATCGCGAAAGTTGCCGTGACCATCGTTCAAAAACAGATGCGGCGGCTGTGCGTACCCCACGTTGCTATGAATGTGCCGGACGGTTTCATCAATGTGTCCATTGACCGCGATTAAATCCAGGTACCCGTCCAGATCCGCATCAAAAAAGGCGCACCCAAACCCGAGACTGTTGCGTGACGCCTGGCCGATCCCATTCTTTGAAGCGGCGTCCGCATAAACGCCATCCCGTGTGGAACGGTAGAGGGCCATCAATTCGTTATCGAAGTTCGTAATCGCAATTCCAGGCCGGCCGGAATTATCGAAATCCGCGACGTCGATTCCCAGTCCCGCGCGCGCTTTGCCGTCGTCGCTAAAGGCCACGCCCGCGCGCACCGCCACATCCTCAAACGTGCCGTTGCGCAGATTGCGATAGAGCTTATTCGGCTGCGTATCGTTGGCTACCAGCAAGTCAGGCCAGCCATCGCGATCGTAATCCAGCAAGGCGACGCCTAACGATTTTGAGCTGGTATCGAAGATGCCGCTCTTCGCGGTGACATCTTCAAACGTCCCATTTCCGCGGTTACGGAACAGCCAGCAGGTGGACCCGTGATACGCCTCCGGCGTGCAGTACGATTTGTGCTTCCCGTCCACGCTGCAGAACACATCGTGCTCCCCGGCCCACTTCACGTAGTTACAGACGAACAGATCCAGATGACCGTCGCGGTCAAAATCAAACCACGTCGCCGACGTGCTGAATGCGCTCCGCCCGCCCAGCCCAACCTTCTCCGTTACGTCGAGAAATGTTCCCTTGCCTGTGTTTTGAAATAGGCGGTTCTGTCCCACGCCGGTAATCAGCACGTCGGGATGTCCATCGTTGTTGTAGTCCGCGACGGCAACCCCCAACCCGTACATTTCCACCGCCAGTCCCGCGCGTTCGGTAACATCGGTGAACGTTCCATTTCTATTGTTCCGGTACAACCGCAGCGTGCTCTTCTGCTGTTTGCGCCCGGGCCAATCCATCCCGTTTACCAACAAAATATCGAGCCAGCCGTCGCCATCGTAGTCCAGGAAGGCGCAGCCCGGCCCCATGGTTTCCGGCAGATACTTCTCTCCGAACGCGCCGCTGTTATGACGAAAGTGGATGCCGGCCGCCTCGGTGACATCCACCAGCCGGAACCCCGGTGACGCCGCCGCCGTTGCCACTACGCCCGCGCCCAGCAGGAATGTCCGGCGCTTCACGCGATGCTCACCAGGCCTTTGCGAATGGCATAAACCACCAACTCGGCGGTGTTGTGAATGCTCAGCGCGCGCATGATGTTCGACCGGTGCACGGCCACCGTATTGGCACTCAGGCTCAGCACAGTGGCAATGTCTTTGTTTGATTTTCCATGCACAATCAACTGCAGAACTTCCAGCTCGCGCGGCGTTAGCGCATCTGCCCTATCCACTCCGTCCGCCGGCAAAGGCCCCAGCCTCGGGTCCAGCACCTGCACGCCGCCGGCAACCTGCTTTACCGCATCCACAAGCTCCAAATCCATCGCGTTCTTCAACAAGTAACCGCGGGCCCCGGCTTCTAAACAGGTGTGAACGTAGGAGGGCTCGGAGTGCATGCTGAGAATCAGCACGGCTATCTCCGGGCGCTCTTTGAGAATATGACGTGTTGCCACGGCGCCATTCATGCTGGGCAACGCGAAGTCCATCACCACAACCGCCGGCCGAAGCCGGATCGCCTCGGTTACCGCATCGTGGCCGTCGCTGGCTTCCCCCACAATCGTGATCCGCGGATCGTCTTCCAACATGCGCCGGAAGCCGTGCCGGACTAGCGCGTGATCATCCACCAGCAACACCGTGATATTAGGCTCCGGCATGAAGCTCCTCCGGCGAAAGGGGCACCGTCAACCGCACCAGCGCCCCGCCGCCATCGCAATCCAGGAATTCGATTTGTCCGTTCACCAGTTCCGCCCGCTCCCGCATGGAAACCAGTCCCATGCCCTGCCCTTTCCGCTTCCGGAACCCCACGCCCGCGTCCTTTACCTCAATGGTGATGGATGCTTCCCGGAAGGTCATGCGCACTTCCGCGTACGTTGATTTCGAGTGCTTCGCCACATTGTTCAGCGCCTCCTGCACGACGCGATAAAGATGGATGGCGATGCTGCGATCAATCGGGAGACGATCGCCCGCCTTCTCGTATCGTATCTGTATTCCGGTCTGCTTCTCAAAACCCGGCAGGAAAAAATCGAGGGCGCTCTCAAATCCAACCTCGTCCAGAATCACCGGATGCAGCGCCTGCGAAAGCGACCGCACCTTCTCCAGCGTAGCCTGCACAATCTCCCGCACCTCTTGCAGATCCGCGCGTACCGTCGCGGATTCCGCCGTTGCCCTGCGATCGGCGCGGTGCAGCATTGCACCAATGGCCGTCAG
>JANXXV010000498.1 GCA_025350445.1 Bryobacteraceae bacterium
TATCCTGCAACTGATCGCGGAAACCATAAGCGCCGCCGGACTGGTAGAATCCACTTCGCGCCCACAAACGGCAGGACAGCGTCTGATAGACCAGCCAGCCGTTCACCAGAACGTTCACCGATGGATCGGGAGTCTCCACGTTCACCGCACCCAGCGTGTGTTTCCAGTGCTGCCACACTGCTTCCAGAGCGCCTCGGGCGGCGCCCGTTCCGCGGAAGCGGCGCAGCAACGTTCTGGCATCCTCGGTGTCGCGGCCCACTCCCAGGGTGAACACGATCTCGCGCTGCTCCCCGGCAGGAAGCAGGAACGGCAACTGCACTGCCGCGCACGGGTCCAAGGCAGCTCCCACCTTGCCGGAGAGTCTGGATCTGGACATCGCCTCAGGATCCGAAAGTGTGCCGTTGCGGCCCAGAAATTCAGCGCGATCCCCGGTCACGCTGCGGCTCGGGTCATCGGTATCGAAGAAAGCAACCCGGCCGGGCAGTTCGGTGCCGTAAGGATTGCGGGCGAAAAGCGCCGCCGTCTTGGTGTCCACTTCGGTAATAATATTCATCGCCGTTTTGGGACGCATATCCCCCAGCACCCACTCGACGTATCCGGTGACGGAAAGGCGGCGAGGCCGGCCCGAATCGTTTCGTAGTTTCAGGACGGTAAACTTAACTGGCGCGTCAATCGCCACGTAGACCCAGACCTCCGAATAAATTTCGCTCTCGGTGTGTTCAAACACGCTGTAGCCGAACCCATGCCGGGTTGTATAGGGAGAGGCGCCGCGGGCGGGAAGCGGCGCTGGGGACCAGAAATGCCCGGTCTCTTCGTCGCGTATAAAGAAGGCTTCACCGCTGGGATCGCCGACGGGATCGTTGTACCACGGCGTCAACCTGTATTCATGGGAATTTTCACACCACGTATAGGCGGAGCCACTCTCTGAGACAACGGTTCCGAAGTGGGGATTGGCCAGCACATTCACCCACGGCGCTGGCGTCACGTGTCCCGGAGCGGTGGTTATTACGTATTCGCGGCCATCGGGTGTAAAGCCTCCGAATCCGTTGAAGAAGATCAGGTCGCCGCGGGTAAGCTTCACCGCGGAAGCGGGCTCGGCGCGGTGCGTCCGGGCTGGAACCAGACGCGGCACCAGCGCCTTTGCCAGGTTGCGCCCCTTCAATTGGTCGGCCAGCGTACCGCGGTTATCGGAAACAATTACCCTCGCCACCGTTTGCAGAAGAATTCGATCTTCGATAGAAATCTGGTCGGCCGGCCTGACGAAGATTTCACCGGAGCGGCCCGCCGGTTTAAGTTCTCCCGACGCGGCGATTAGTCCCATGATCTGTTCCTGCAGCAACTGCCGATAGCCCGCGTGGTCTTCGTTCCAAATCATCAGGTCTACCGCCAGCCCCTTCAGGCGCCAGTAGGCGTGGGCCTGCAGTAGTTGGCGAACCAGTTCCAGATTCGCCACATCCGCGATCTGAAGCAGCACAATTGGCAGATCGCCGGAAATCGAATAGCCCCAGAGGCCCGATTGGCCGCGCTGGTTTTGCAGAATGATCGAAGATTCGGCGCGGAGCGAAGAATTGGCATAGATGATGGACCCGGCCAGGCGTCCGTAGAGCTGCGCATCGGCTTCCGTGGCGTTGATCTGCCGCAGGGTGACCTGATTGTGCGTCCATGCCAGATCGAAGACCCGGTCGGCGAGGCGGCGATCCTGGTATTTCTCTACCAGTGCCAGACACGCGTCGCGGTTCTCAGTCATCCCGGAGACTACGTTGACTGTTGCCGTTTGGCCGGGTTCCAGCGTAATGCGGCAGCGGATCGAGACGATTGGGTCGAGCACCGATCCATGCGAGCCGGAAAGCGGCGCCGAATCCTTCATCGCCCGCGGTTCGGCAATCGTATTCCCCCGCCCGATGAATTGAGACCGGTCCGTTTCGTAGGAGCTTTCCTCCACCTCCTCGGCGCCATGCACCGCCATGAGGTGCAGCATCCATGGGGGCGCCTCGCTTGCCGAGCGCGGGCGGCGGGTACATAAAATAGCCCGGCGCCGGCGGATAATTTCGGTCTGGACAAATAGATTTCCGAACGCAGGATGGGAGGCATCCGCGGCAGCCGCGTTGATCACCACTTCGGCATAGCTGGTGATATCTATGCTCTTGCGCGTTCGCGATGAGTTGGTGATGCCGATGCGCCGCAGCTCGATGTCGTCTTCCGGCGAGACGGCGATCTCGGTGTAGGTATCGATGTCAAAATCCGAACGCCGGAATTCAGCACGGCCTTCCGAGAAAATAGCTTCGTATTTCTTCGGGCGTTTCAGCGCGGGTTGGTACGCGGTGGACCAGAACTCGCCGGTAACCGCGTCGCGGATGAAACAGAACGTTCCCCAGTTATCGCGGGTGCTGTCCTCGCGCCAGCGGGTGACGGCGATGTCTCTCCAGCGGCTGTATCCACCGCCTCCATTGGTTACCATTACGTGATAGCGGCCGTTGGAAAGCAGCTGCACTTCCGGCACTGGAGTGTTCGGGCTGGTCAGGACGCGCACTGCCGGATGCGGATCGGTGGAGAGTTGTTGGATGCTGGACAGCTCCGCGGTGTGCAGCGGGATTACAGCCTGCTTGAGCACCCGTTCCTGCAGCAACAATGTTGTCGCCTGAAAAGCCGGGTCGGATTCGAAGCGCCTCTGCATCGGCCGGTTCAACAGCAGGTAGGAAAGCGAAAGAAAGCTCATGCCCTGGTGGTGGGCCATGAAAGAACGGACTACGGCACTGGTTTGGCCGCGGGGCACCCGGGAGGGCGTATAGTCGATGGCTTCATAGAAGCCGTAATGCCCTTCGAAGCCTTCGGCGGTAAGACGCTGTAGATTGAGACAGGCTTCTTCGGGAGCCACCATTAATGCCATCGCGGTAGCGTACGGCGCCACAACCAGATCTTCCGCCAGTCCGCGTTTTAATCCCAAGCCGGGTACGCCGAATGCCCGGTACTGGTAATTTAGCTCGGCGTCGGTAATGTTGTAGCCCGATTCGGAGATGCCCCATGGCACTCCGCGTTGTGCGCCGTATTCGATCTGACGCTTCACGGCCGCAATGTAGGTCCGGTCGAGCAGCGTGTTCTGATAAGTGGGCATTACAAGCAACGGCATCAGATACTCAAACATCGAGCCGCTCCAGGACACCAGAATCGGGCCTGCGTTGGAACTTGTCAGCAGCCGGCCGAGGGCGAACCAGTTCTCCTGTGGTATCTCGCCCAGTGCAATCGCAACGAAGCTGCTTAGTCTCGCTTCCGATGCCAGAAGATCGTAGCAACTGGGGTCGATCCGGCGCTCGCCCACGTTATAGCCGATGGAGAGCAGGTTTCGGACCTTGTCGAACAGGAATCCATATTCCATGTAGGA
>JANXXV010000510.1 GCA_025350445.1 Bryobacteraceae bacterium
AGGAGAGCCGGATGCGGGAAATCTGCATGTCCGGTTCGACGAGGGGACAGTAGGTCACACTGTGTCGCCTACTGTCCTACTCTACCGGCCAATAATTATGCACCATCCATGATGAGATCCCGATCAACGCCGGTTAACGCAGATTTTACGCGGAACCGCAGTATTCGATCTGTCCAGCTAATTCGTAGGCACTACACTAGCGTAATCTCAACGCCCCCAGACAGCGCGCGACGTCTTCTTCGTCGTTGTACAGATGAATAGCCATGCGGATGCGGCCATCGCCGCCCCACACGATGACGCCCTGTTCCGCGAGCCGCGCGGCAAGCTGTTCCGGCTGCTCCCACGCGAACGATACAATGCCGGAAGCGAAGCGCGCCTCCTCCGGTGTCAACATAGCAAGGCCCTGTTCCGCAAGGCCGTTTCTCAACGCGCTCACCAGCGGCCGCAACTCGCGGTCCAGCCGTTCGACGCCAACCCCCAGAAGGCACTCAAGGCCCGGACGCAACGCAAAGATTGCCGGAAAGTTCGGCATCCCCGCTTGCAACTGGCCCGCGGAAGTTTTCGGCGTGTAAGTCTCGAAGCGTGCCGGGTGGAATACCTTCTCCGCGGAATACCAACCGGCGGTGCCCGGCGTAAAGCGCGCGCGCAGTTCAGGCGAAAGGTACACTACGCCCAATCCATGCGTTCCCAGCAGCCACTTGTAAGTGCTGGCCACCAGATAGTCCACGCCCATCACGGAGACAGGCACGCGCCCCAGGGCTTGCGTCGCATCCACGCAAAACAGCGCGCCAGCCGCATGGACCCGCGCGGCGAGTTCTTGAAGATACGGAATCTTTGTCCCGGTCTTGTAGCTCACCTGACTCACTGACACAATCCGGGTACGCCCCGACAGATGCGCCGTCCAATCTTCCAATTCAATGACGCCGTCCACCGCGGGAATCACAATCACCTTAACGCCGCGCCGCTTCAGTTGCAGCCAGACCACCACGTTCGACGGAAACTCCAGATCGCCGATCAGCACTTCGTCGCCGGCCTTCCATTCGATCGAGTTCGCCAGCAGATTCAGCGCCTCCGATGAGTTAGCCAGCAGCACCACGTTGTCCGCATCGGTTTGCAGCAATCGCGCCGCGGCCGCTTCCACTTCTTTCTGCTCCTCGAACAACCGCGTTCTGCCTGGAGTTCCCCTCCGTTTCGCGCCCCAATAAGCAGCGAGTGCCGCTTCGATGGCCAGCGGCGGTAAACCTTCCGCGGCCGTGTCCAGATAAGAGACCCCAGCGGGGATGGGGAAGAGTTTCTTGTCTATGAGCACTATTCGAACCGCCTGAGAAAATCAACGTAGAAAGAAAGCGCGGAGGCCACTTGGTCAACCTCCACATATTCGGCAGCGGCATGAGCGCGGTCTATGCTGCCTGGACCGAAGATGATGCTTGGAATGCCTTGCCGTGACAACTTGCTGGCATCGCTACCGAATGGAACTCCTGCGATCTCCGCGTCCAAACCCAACCCCGCAAGCACCCGTCGCGCCACTTGGACAACCTCTTCGTCCATGCTTGTCGCCAGCGGGAAATCCACCAACATCGGAGCATCCATTCGCGCTTGGATCTCCGGGATCATGGCGAGCCTTTCTTCATACGCCGTCCACACCTGCTGCGGATCCTCCCCGGGAAGCAACCGCCGGTCAATCGAAATCTCACAGCCGTCCGGCACGAAGTTGATCTGTTCCCCGCCGCGGATGAGGCCGACATTCAACGTCCCTGGACCCAGCAGCGGGTGCGCCTTCCGTGCCAGCAAGTCAGCCTCGCGCTCCAGCCACAGCAGGACTTGCACCATATCGTTGATCGCATTCACGCCCAGGTGCGGCTTGGAGCTGTGCGCCGCCTTCCCCGCCGTTCGTATCTTCCAGCGAAGCACTCCCTTTGAGGCCACCACCGCGCGCAGTTCGGTAGGCTCGGCAACAATCGCCGCAGCCGCGTGCAAACCTTCGCAAAGCTTCGCCACCCCGCCAAATGAGAATTCCTCATCCACCACCGCGGCCAGCCACACTTCGCACCGCGGCGTGATGGATTCCTCTTTCAAAGAAGCCAGCGCATGCATCATAGCCGCGAGGCCGGCCTTGGTATCGCAAGACCCGCGCCCGTAAAGCCGTCCATCCCGAACCTCAGGAACAAACGGAGGTATCGTCATGCCCGCCGTGGAAACCGTATCCATGTGCGCTTCCAGAATGACGCGGCGTCCCGCATCGCGCCCCGGCAGCCGCGCGATCACATTGCTGCGGCCTGGCATCACCTCTTGCCGCCACGTCTCGATCCCGCGCCGCGCGAAAAACCGTTCCACATACTGCGCAACGGCTTCTTCCGTTACGCCGCCAGGGTAGGCAGGGTTGATGCTATTGATTGCAACCAGTTCGGAAAGTGTCTCTATCATGTATCAGCAATATACTAACAACAGAAATGCCATTGGCTATTGATTCCCATGTCCACCTGTGGACGGATGACCGCACCCGCTATCCGCGTGCGCCCGCGGAGCCCGATTATCCGCCGCCTCGATTCACTCCGGAAGACCTGTTTACGCACACGAAGCCCGCCGGAGTGTCAAAGATCGTCCTCATCCAAATGAGCTTCTATCGCTTCGATAACTCCTACATGCTGGATTGCATGCGCGCCAATCCGGGGACATTCAGCGGCGTGGGCATCGTGGACGCGGCCGGGCCGGATCCGGCAAAAGAAATGAAGAGTCTGGCACGCCAAGGGGTTCGTGGATTCCGCATCGTGGCCGGCGGGTCTCCGGGGAATTGGCTGGACGCCCCCGGCATGCAGACCATGTGGCGAACCGGCGCGGAGCAGGGCCTAGCCATGTGCCCGCTGGTGGGGCCGGACGGGCTCGCCGCACTCGACCGCATGTGCGCGAAGTATCCGCGGACACCCGTAGTGATCGACCATTTCGCACGCATCGGCTCGGACGGCGCCATACGGGATGCGGATGTTCGCTTGCTATGCGGATTGTCCCGCCACCGGAACGTGAAAGTGAAGGCCTCGGCATTCTACGCACTGGGAAAGAAGCAGGCGCCGTATACGGACTTGGCTCCACTCTTCCGACGCGTATTCGAAGACTACGGACCCCGGCGAATGATGTGGGCCAGCGACTGCCCATTCCAGGTGCAGGACGGCCACCGCTATGCGCCTTCCATTGCGCTTGTGCGGGAAGGATTGCCTTTCCTGTCGAAGGAAGATCGCGAATGGATTCTTGGGCGGACGGCGGAATCGGTCTTCTTCCGCGGTTAGTTCACTTCTTAACCGGACTACCGTCGGCGTTGACCTTCGTCTCCACTTTTCGGACTCCCTTCTTCACCTGGGCCTCGTAGAAAGTCTTCCCGTCCCCGGTCACTGTTTCGATACGCATGAGCTGCCCCTTCGCGACAAACTTGACGATGGCATCGCGCGCGGCGGCGGGAATCGAATCAATCGCCACTTCGTCTTCAATGGTCACGGCCTTCCCTGTGCCATCGAACATAATGTCCCGGCTGCGGTTCGCCACCTTGAATTCAGCCTCGTAAAGAGTCTTGCCACCCTCCACCTCTTTGGCCAGGCCCATCAGCGTGGCGCCCTTGCTCTGTTCCTGCTTCACAGCTTGCTGAACCGCGGCCGGAAGGCTTTCGAACTTGATTTTCGATTCCGCTTTGGCAACGAACGCCATGGCGGCGAGGAATGCGATGCAGACCACAATGTCTCTTTTCATGACTTCATTCTGATTCCGATTTCTGAAGAAGCGCTGAAGTTTTGTATCGTCACGCCGCGTCTCTTACGGAAACCACCAACCGCTTGCCCAACAAATCCAGGGCCTTCTGAATCAATTCGGGCTTCGTGTTGTGTTTCGGATTCAGCATCCGCCGCACAATCGATTCATCGCGGCCCAACTTCTTAGCGAACGCCAGATTGGTAAGGCCGGATTCGCGTAACGCCAAATAGAGAGCAACCTTCGGCGCCAGATAGAGAGCTACAGGGATACTGCGGTGGCCGCGCTTCAACGGCGAAGCCGCCGGAATCTCCTTCCGCTCGACGATGCGGCCCGCAAGGGCTTCCTGCAAGCAATCTACTGCCTCCGCAAACGCTTCAGCTTCGTCGTTGGCTCCAGTCAATGCCTCCGGCAAATCTGGGAAATGCACCACGATTTCGCCATCGTCGTTTTTCGTGAACAATGCTGGATATGATAGATCGTACATATTCCCTCCTAGAAACTCACTCCAAGATGCTTCTTCATGTCTGAGAGCAGTCCCACGCCGATGTCCTTTTTGGGATCCTTGCGAATCGTCAATTTCGATCCATAGTAGACGGTTCCGTGGTTTTCATTTCCCTGCGAAGGCTGCCGGAAGTAGGACACCCGATTCTTCTTCGCTTCAACTCGGACCTTCTTGAGGAATTCGGAACCTTTCACGAATCCAGTATCGGGCATATCTGCCCGGTTGGCAAGGCACGATACTTTGCATCAAATATAGCACCGGCGGAGAGATTTGAACTCCCGACCATCGGATTATCAAATAGGCGCTCGACGCATACGGCGCTCAATGTTTTATGTGATTCCAGTGTACAAGTATGGGATTTGTAGGAGCGTTTTAAAATAGAGCTAGTCATATTTGCCAACGTTTCGGCCTAGATCTTCCTCAGCGCGCCAAGTAGATGTCTAGTGTGGGCTGCCCGAGCCACAAAGTCTCATCTCGGGATCGAAGCGGCCTAAGACTCCCCGGTACACCAGAGCCGCGCTCGCGCGCCTAGATCCTACAACGCCTTGCAATCTCCACGCTCAGAGTGGTTTGATGGACACTAACCTTTTATGGCTGACATCGATACTTTCCAACCCGAGAAGCGCATCCTGGGCGAGATTCTCAGCAACACCAGCCCTCCTATCCGCGTGCCGGACTTTCAAAGAGATTTCAGTTGGGGTAACGAACAGATTTCGGATTTTTGGACTGACCTGATCGGCTTCGGTGGAAACGAACCCATCGGCAAACTGGCTGGTAGGGAGTATTTTCTTGGGGCGGCTGTTCTTGTCAACAACGGAGCTTTCCACTTAGTATTGGACGGTCAGCAGCGGCTAGCGACCGCTACAATCTTGCTCGCCGCCCTTCGCGATCAAATCAAACCGTTCAATGAGAACGCTGCCCAGCAAATTCAGGATCGGTATATTTCATTCAAGGACTACCTTACGGACGAGCGGATTTTCAAAATCCAACTCAATATCTTTGACCGGATCTTCTTTCGAGACTATATTCAGGCCTACCCTCGCATCGATGGTATTAAACCGTCTAAGAAGTCTCACAGCCTCATTCAAAAGGCATACGAATACTTCCAGGAACAACTCGTGGCAGGGTGGGACACGGCAGGTGGAGGTAAGAAGGGTTTCGACTGGGCCGGATACGTTACTCAACTCCTCCGCGACCATATGGCTCTAGTCACTGTAGTGTCAACGAATGAGCGTAGCGCGGCCTCGGTATTCTTGACTCTCAATGATCGCGGTATTGGTCTTTCCACAGTAGACTTGATTCGGAGCTTCGTCCTGCAACACGCTCACGAAACACAGCGCGATGAAATCATTCAGTGTTGGGAGGCCGCGTTTGAAGCCTGTGGGACGGCTATCGCCGCTGAGAGCCTGATCCGGTTGTCTTGGGTATCTCGGCACGGAGACATTAAGGCTCGGGCGCTCTACAAGGTTGTCGCCGAGTTATTGGACAGGGGCGTGTCAGCCCTGGATTATTCGCGCGATCTACGTGACGATGCCATACTCTATCGAAGATTCCGAGAGGGCGACACAGACGACGGAGACTTACAGGAGTATTGGGTTGCACTGCGCACGCTCAAGGCGAACTCGGCTTACGCTCTACTTCTTGCGGCTCAGCATCAGCTGAATCCTGAAGAGCAAAGGAATTGTGCCAAGGCCCTGGTAAGTTTGGCGGTCCGCCATAACATCGTCTGCCAAATGGATCGGGCACGGTTTGAGACGACGATCTACGCCGCTGCCAAGAAGGTGTCTGACGGAGTTGGATTTGCGGTTGCGCTAGAAGACCTCCTTGCAATCGCACCGCATGACGACCGCTTCAAGGAAAGCTTTGGGGAACTGACGTTTTCACAACAAGAGCATGGAGTAGCACGCTATCTTCTCCAGTGTTTCGAGACGAGCTTAGCCGCTACGGCAGAACTAAGTATTGCCGGTTCGAAGCGTGTTCATGTCGAGCATATCTATCCCCAGACGCCACTTGATGGACAGAAGTGGGCAGATCATAAGGCGTTCGTCAACCGACTTGGAAACCTGACGTTGTTGGATAAGCGTTTGAACGAAGGAATAAAAAATGCGGGCTTCGCAGCTAAGAAGGCGGTATACAAGACGTCTCGACTTGAGATTACCAAAGGGCTCGTGCAAATAGCCGGTGATTGGTCTCCGGCGCAAATTCAAGCAAGGCAGGGCGATCTCTGCGTCAAAGCTCTGGCGATCTGGCCTTCAGCGCTAATCTAGATGCCATTATTGGTACGACCGCTCTGTTCCGGTTGCGAACCACGTTACCCAGTCTTCTGACTAGGAGTCTGTCGGAGATAGATTTTGTTGAACCTAGAATCAACAACTTACGGATAATCCGTAGATGTAAAATCCTTGCAAGTGATTGATTCTACATAGGGCATTTTCTATCTCCGACAGACTCCTAGGTTGTTTACCCATCGAGCGCTGACTTCGGGCTGGCCCTTTAAGGCGAGCGTCACATCCGCTCTGAAGGAGATTCCGGGATCGAACCGATTCAAATTCCGATTCGAATGCTGATGTGGGCAAGATAGCGTGAATTTCAGAAGAGTTTCAAACGCACACGGACACATATTTTGAAAATCTGGAGCCGGCGGAGGGATTTGAACCCCCGACCCTCTGATTACAAATCAGAACCAAGGCATCTTCGGGCAACTCCCGCGAAGTGTTATCAACGTTTTCTCCTCTTAGTGTCACTCCGTGCCATTCCATTTCTGATCTTCCCGCTTAAAGTCAAACTTAAAGTCGAGGTAAAGGGTGACCGATGCAGAATCAAGCATTGTGATACATGCCTAATTTGGAGGCATGCATGATCGCCGCGGCCTACACACGCGTAAGCACCCCCGACCAATCCTGCTTGATGCAGCGAACCGAGCTCCGAGCCTACTGTCACCTGAGTTATGCACACGATGAGCGCCCCGCGCGATGACTCGGCGCGGCTGGTGGCTGCCCGTCAGTGATTAGGTCAGTTCGTTTTTCGTTTCTGCACCGCCCTCCCGAGAGCCGGTTTCCGCTTAACTTCACGCC
>JANXXV010000511.1 GCA_025350445.1 Bryobacteraceae bacterium
CTATTTCCTGGCCCGCGCGTCGGAGAAGCAGAAGTCGCCGCCCGCCGCCCGCCGTTACTACACCGAGATCGCCGAGCGTTACCCCAACTTCTTCCACGCCGTCCTGGCACGGGAAAGACTGGCACTGCCCGCCATCGCGCGAGCCGGCGCCTCGCCTGAAACCGATGCTTTTCTCGATACCGTAAAGTTCCCGCCCAAGAGCCCGAAGCGCACCTTCGAACAGGATGCGCCAACCAGGGCGCGCATTGACCGCGCACGCCTGCTCGCCACGGCCGGCCTCGACGATTGGGCCGATACCGAGCTCCGCTTCGGCGCCAGAACCGACGGACAGCCGCACGTCCTGGCACTCGAACTGGCGCAGATGGCCGAGGCCCGCGGCGCACACGACCAGGCCATCCGTTACATCAAGAATTTGTCGGGCGGTTATCTATCCATTCCGTTCGCCGCCGCCCCGGACAAATTCTGGAAGCTAGCCTTCCCCATGCCGTACCGGTCGTCGCTTGAGGCCAACAGCAAGCTCCGCGATCTGGACCCATACATGGTGGCCGCTTTGATCCGGCAGGAATCCGAGTTCAATCCCATGGCCCTTTCGCGCGCCAAGGCGTACGGCCTCACGCAGGTGATGCCCGCCACCGGCCGCGAGCTCAGCCGCAAGCTAGGCGTAGCCCGCTTCACCGCGAAGATGCTGTTCGATCCGGATCTCAACTTGAAGCTAGGCACTTATTATCTTCGCCTCATGCTGAATCAACTGGATGGTAAGTGGGAGGCCACCCTGGCCGCCTACAACGCCGGAAAGTCCCGCGTCGACAACTGGCTCACCTACGCCGCCTTTGAAGAGCCGGCCGAATTCATCGAGTCCATTCCGTTCACTGAGACCAGGGATTATGTCCAGATCGTGATTCGCAACGCCGACGTATACCGCAGACTTTACGGACCCAGGCAGACTGCTGTACTCTCGACAAATGGTCATTGATTCCCGGCTGCGATTCCGCAGCGACCGCACGGCCCACTTCACCGAATCGGTCATCCGCGAGATGAGCCGCCTGGCCATTGAGCACAAAGCCGTGAACCTGGCGCAAGGCTTCCCCGATTTCGCGGCGCCGGAAATCCTCAAGGCCGCCGCCCGCGACGCCATCACCGCCGACGCGAATCAGTACAGCATCACCTGGGGCGTGAAGGCCTTTCGCGATGCCATCGCCCGCAAGACCGAAGCGTTCTACGGCTTGCAGTTCGACCCCGAGCGCGAAATCACCGTTTGCTGCGGCGCCACCGAAGGCATGATTGCGTCGTTGATGGCCGTCACGAATCCAGGCGACGAAGTGATCGTGTTCGAGCCCTACTACGAGAACTACGCGCCCGATACACAGCTCTGCGGAGCCATCCGCAAGGTGGTTTCGCTGCGCGCGCCCGATTGGGCCTTCGATCCCGGGGAACTCCGCCGCTGCTTCAACTCCCGTACCAAAGCCATCATCCTGAACTCGCCGAATAATCCAACAGGAAAGGTGTTCTCACGCGCGGAACTTCTAACCATAGCCAAGCTGTGCGAGGAGTTCGACGCCCTGGCCATCACCGACGAAATCTACGAGCACATCCTCTACGACGGTGCCAGGCACATCCCGATGATGACGCTGCCGGGCATGCGGGAACGCTGCATCACCATCAACAGCATGAGCAAGACCTATTCGGTGACCGGTTGGCGAGTGGGCTGGGTGCTAGCTCCGCCCGACATCTCAAACTCCATCAGGAAGGTCCACGATTTTCTGACAGTGGGCGCGGCCACTCCGCTGCAACAGGCCGGTGTGGCCGCGCTATCGCTGCCCGGCGGCTACTACCAAAAGCTAGCCGAAGAATACACCGCCAGGCGCGAAAAAATGCTGAACCTGCTAACCGCATCCGGGTTCCGTTGCTTTGTTCCCTACGGCGCCTATTACGTGATGACGGACATTTCCGGCTTCGGCTTCCCCGACGATGTAGCCTTCGTGCGCCACATGATCCACGCGGCCGGTGTAGCCGCGGTGCCCGGCTCCAGCTTCTTCTCAAATTCCGCCGATGGCGGAAGCTACGTCCGCTTCTGCTTCTGCAAGAAGGACGAGACGCTGGACGAGGCCAGGCACCGCCTCTCAAAACTCTAACCGCCGCAATCCGAGCCGTGACCGTGAGCGAGCGATTGGCGCTATAAACGGTTAATCAAACTGGCCACATACCCCGCGCCGAAGCCGTTGTCGATATTGACCACGGTGACATTACTCGAGCAAGAGTTCAACATACCCAACAGCGCCGCCAGCCCATGAAAGCTAGCGCCGTATCCCACGCTGGTGGGCACGGCAATCACGGGACAGGAAACCAGTCCACCCACCACACTGGGCAGCGCGCCTTCCATCCCGGCGCAGACCACAATCACCCGGGCCTTCATCAACCGCTCGCGGTTGCTCATCAACCGGTGGATCCCGGCCACGCCGATGTCGGTGATGGCGTCCACCTCATTGCCCATCGCCTCCGCCGTGATCCGCGCCTCTTCCGCAACCGGCAGATCGCTAGTGCCGGCACACGCAATGGCGATCACGCCCTTACCGTACATCGTCCGGTCGCGCTGCACCCGGATCGCCCGCGACCTGGGAAAGTATTCAGCTTCCGGAATGCGTGCCTGCACCAGCGCCACGGCGGCTGGTTCGGCGCGCGTGATCAGCACGTTCTGCGACCGCTTCAGCAGCGTTTCCGCGATAGTCACCACTTCGTCCGGAGTTTTCCCTTGTCCGAAGATCACCTCCGGCATGCCTTGCCGCAACGCCCGGTGGTGGTCCACCTTGGCAAAGCCCAGGTCTTCGAACGGCATGTGCCGCAGCCGTTCCATCGCCGAGTCCACTTCCACCGCGCCGGACCGAACCTCGTCCAGTAGTTTTCTCAAATGGTCTTGATCCATCAGAATTTCACCGTGCCGCCAACTGGAATGCCGAATCTTGCCGCCGCGCCGCCAGGCAATTCCAATACGTACATAGCCATCTTATGGCCGCCGAAACTGGGGCACTCTTTAGCGGACTTCGACGGGCAGGGCGGCGTGTCCGCTGCAATCTCCACCACCTGCCGGCTCCTGTCAAGCCACAAAATATCCAGCGGGATGCGCACCTGGTACATCCAATATTGGTAGAGGCCGGGCGATCCGTGGACGAACAACATCCCGCGGTCTGGCGCAAGCGATTCGCGAAACATCATCCCGCGCATCATGTCCGCCTGCCGGGTTAAAACTTCCACGCGGATCTGTTTGCCCGACGGAAGCGTCAGCGGCGTGGTTTGAAAATCGTCGACGGACTGCGAATTCTTTTCACAACCGGCGAGAACAAAAAGTAGTAGAAGGAGAACGCTGGGAACACGTAGCATGGAATAATAAGTGTAAGCTCCAGTATCCCTTAATGGCACAAGAATTCCTGCGCAAACTTCGCCTCACGCTTGAGATGATCAAGTTCGAGCACTCCGTGTTCGCGCTGCCGTTCGCATTAACCGGCGCGCTGCTGGCCCTTCGCGAGGAAGGCTTCGCAACCAAAGGGCTCGCCTGGAAGCTGCTGTGGATCGTCGTGGCGATGGTCTCGGCACGGTCCGCGGCGATGGCGTTCAATAGGCTGCTGGACGCGGACATCGACGGCCGCAACCCGCGCACCAAATCGCGCCACATTCCGGCCGGATTGCTGGGTAAGACGTTCGGCTGGGCCTTCGTCGCCGGATCGTCCATCGTCTTTTGCGCCGCCGCGTGGGCGCTGAATCCATTGTGCCTAACCCTGGCACCGCTCGCGCTAGCCGTGGTGATGGTTTACTCGTTTACTAAGCGGTTCACTTCGTTCTCGCATGTGGTCCTCGGCTTCGCGCTGGGAATCGCGCCCGCCGCGGCCTGGATCGCCATCCGCGCCTCGCTCGATCCGCGCATCCTGTGGCTTACGGCAGCAGTTACGTTCTGGACCGCGGGCTTCGACATTATCTATTCTTGCCAGGATTATGAGTTCGACCAGCGCGAA
>JANXXV010000529.1 GCA_025350445.1 Bryobacteraceae bacterium
CCAGCAAGCTATCCCGATCCCCGCTGAATTGCGCGCCGGGAGCGGCGATGGCGTAGAACATGGCGGACCGTTGGCCGGTTTCAGCGCACATTACCGCACCGCGGTTTTGGCCACCCTGAAACTGGAAGCCGGCAACAGCCACGCCCTGGCTGGTTGGTTTGACATTCATGCCCTGTGCGCCGGGAAACGCCTGCCAGCCCTTGGCGAACTGGTCGCGGAGCGTTGACGCGCAGTCGGCCGTGCGACCCAAGACCGGCATCACCAACACGAATTCCCCGGGGTTGGGAGAAACCACGGCGACGCTACCGGTGCCGAATTTCTGCACTCTCCAATCTTGGGGAAGATTGAGGCTGAAGCCGGCCGGGTCCTGGTGTACGTTGGTCTGCCAGCGCTGTGCCAGGGCGCAACTTGCCATCAGGGCGGAGGTGAGGATAAGTGTGGTTGTTCGCATACCCATATAGGCGAAGGTCGCGGGAAAAACACGTCAAGCTTACATCTTTGACGCCGCGAGTGCATCCGCCAGTGTCTGACGCCAACGCGATTTGCCGATGGGCCCCGTCCCGATCGCCTGCTCCAACAGCAGTCGTGCTTCGTTCTTCTGCCCGGCTTCGAGCAAGCAGACACCCTCGGCGCCCAGCCGGTTGGCACGCCACGCCGGGGGGAGTTGTCCGCCGGACAGACGGTCGGCTCTGGCGGCCAGTTCCGGCACAGGACCGCATTGATGAGCTAGCGCGTACGTCATCATCGCGTCGATCACGATGGTCCACCGGACCGGGCCCAGGGTGGCGGCGCGCTCCTCGGCTTCCGCCAGAACTTCCCGGGTTACGCGGACGCCTTGTTCGGCATCGCCGGCTGCCACTAAACGCGATGCCCACATGCCGCGGAGGCGCAATTCATCCAGCGGACTGGCGCTGCCCTTCAGCAAAGGCACAGCCTCACGCATCGCTTGCTCGGAGGCGCTGTAGTTACCGAGCTGCGCCTCGAGCGACGACAAAGCGCGGAGGAGGCTGATCCGCGCCGCTGTCAAATCAGGGTCGGGCCGAGCCAGGGCCAGGCCTTCGTTCAACACGGTGCGTGCCTGCTCTGTCTTCTGATTGCTCATCAACGCCACGCCGTAGTTCATGAGGAAAAACGCTTTCAGGATGCGCGGCGGAATCTCCGTCTCGAAAGTATTGTCGGGCACCAGCCGCATGGCCACGGCCCCCCGTTCGAGCAAGCGCAATTGCAGCGCTGCGTCTTTTTCGCACGTGCTCGCCACCATGCCGCGCGCGGTCATATAGTTGGCCAAATCAGCGGGTGGAACGGCGCGTTCGTTTTGCGCCAGCACTTGATCGGCTTCTTTCGCCAGGGCGATGGCTTCCGGGCAGCGGCCCACTTCCGCCCGATTCTGGAACAGGCCATTGAGCGTGCGCAACCGGGACAACGGATCGCCCGACGCGCGGGCCTTCGCCACGCCTTCTTCCTGCAGCCGGATGCCGTCCTGCGGCTTGCCGCTGTAGTAGAGAAAATTGCCGAAACCGCTGAGAAGCTCACCGGCCAGAGCGGGCTCCGCTGTCAGCGTCCGCTGCACCCGCTCCTCGGCGCGCTCGATCATGTCGAGGACGGTGCGTCCCTGCTTGCCGCCAGCCACGGGGTTGGAACTTTGAATCATCCAGCCGAGCATCTGTCCCACCGCCTGTGCACGTTGCGCGGATTTCAACGCGCGCGATTGTTGCCACCACGCGTAGCCGGATGCGGTGAGAATGCCCGCCAGCAGCAGCGCCGTGATTGCCACGCTGCCACGGTTCCGGGCAGCGTATTTCTTCAGCCGGTACGTGGTGGTCTGGCGCTGTGCCAGCACGGGCCGCAGGCTCAAGTAGCGCTCTAAATCCTCGCCGAGAGCTGCCACGCTTTCATAACGCTGGGATGGTTCCGCGGCGATTGCCTTTGAGACGATTACTTCCAGGTCGCCACGCAAGGTGTGACGCAGGCGATCGACCGTGAGACCGCGCGCGGTGGCCGCGTCCGAGGTAACGCTGTTCGCCATGGTGCGCGTCTGCGTCTTTCCCGCCGCGCGTTCAGCGATGGCCATCAGCGAAGCACGCGCGCCGAAAGGCCATGATCCGGCGAGCACTTCATAGAGGACCAGGCCCAGGCTGTAGACGTCGCACGAGGTGGAGACCGGTTCTCCGCGCAACTGTTCCGGGCTGGCGTAGATGGGTGTCAACTGGCGCGTTGTGGTGAGCGAGCCGAAGGGCTCCAGTAATTTCGCCGTTCCAAAATCCAGAAGCTTGGCGCGTCCGCCGGTGGTGACCAGCAGGTTTGACGGCTTCAGGTCGAGGTGGACAATGAGGCTGCGGTGGGCCGCCTGCACCGCTTCGCACACTTGCAGCATCAACTGCACGCGCGCGCGGACGTCGAGGCGGTTCTGGTCGCAATACACGTCGATCATTAAACCTTCCACCGCTTCCATCACCAGGTAGGGCCGCTGATCCTGCGTGACGCCGACGTCGAGGATGCGCGCGATTCCAGGGTGATCCAGCTTGGCCAGAAGGTTCTGCTCGCGCCGGAAGCGGAACGCCGATTCGGTCACGCTGAGAGGCGTGTGCAGCACTTTGACGGCTACGGTTTGGCTGACGCCCGCGCGTTCGATTTCGGCGGCGTAGACCGTTCCGGTGCCGCCTTGACCCAGCAGAGACTTTACGCGATACGGACCGATCCATTCCGGCAGTGTCGCGTTATCCGTCTGGAAAACAGGCATCGGCGGGCGGGAGCGCTGTGCTTCTGCTACGTCGGTCAATGCGCGGAGCAGGGCTAGCGTTTCCTGGCGGATGGATTCGTCCGGTTCGGTGTTGCGCAGGAAGTCCTCGCGAGCGGCGGCGGGCAATGGTTCGGCCTGTTCGCAGAGGGATTGTACTCGTTGCCAGCGCTGATCGGGGGTCATATAGTAGTTGGCGAAGAATCGGGTGTAATCGCGTCAGGCATCGTCACCGTGTTGGAGGGTTTCATTCAGCCATTGCTTCGGAGCCAGTCCGTCGCCTCGGCCCTGGATACGCGCCGGGCGCGACCCCGATGCGCACAGTCAATGTAGCAATCCTGTCCGCCGCAAGCAAAACCCGCTGGTAAAACCCCAAAAACTCTTGACTCATGTCGATCATTCCTTCACACTGAGAGAGCCTTGCGTCGCTTCGCTCCGAACTGATCGGCATCAGATCGGAATGAGTGATCGACATCATTGGAATACGCAGTCTGTCGGGTTTGCATTCACAAGCCGCTTCCGCAGGTGGCATTGTTGAGTCGTAACGGATGCGGTTGTAGTCGTGTCAGACTCAAGGTGTACACCGGATCTCCTAATTGGACAGCTACCATGAGATCAAGTTAAAGTCCGCCTAGGAATACCCGGAAGCGCGGGCGCTCCTGCAAATCGCTGATGCTGGTCGCAGTCGTTCCATAGTGCCTTCGACGGCGGTGGTGGCATCAGTGGTCCGCTTACTATTGTGGCGCACTTTCTTTCAGGAGGGTCCGGATAATCTTCAGGCAGCGTACCTCTTGAAATTTTGAAAACGCCCCAGAATCAGCCCGAAGGCGAGATTCTACTATTTGTAGTCCATTCTGACCAGTGTAATCCTTAATACTTGTGCCTGCGCCTTGAGTCACGAGTAGCCTGACAGCCTCTACATTTGCCGATGAGCAGGCGTACATCAAAGCCGTCCATCCTCCTCTGTCCTGTTTATTAATAGCAGCCCCGGATTTCATAAAAGATGCCGCCGACCGTTCAGTAATCGTGTTCGTGCACGCGTACATCAGATCGGTCTTTCCGTGTATATCCGTAACTTCAATATCAGCCCCCGCCCCAATTAGAAAATCGACGACTTGGTAATGGGCAGCCCCGGACATGAGAGGAGTAATTCCATCGACCGAAGTTTGGTTAACGCGTGCACCGAGGCGGATTAGAAGACGAGCGCTTTCTGCTCGCGAAGCCGTTGCGCCCAATGGAGGGCGCTAAGCCCATCTTGATCATCTGCGTTCGCCGCTTCAGAGGTTTGGACAAGATGTTCAATTTCGGCAAGGTTTCCAGTAACGGCAGCATAGAGCAAGGGGTGATCTTTCGTCATCAGTTCATACGTGCGTGTTTGTTCGTCACGATCGCTATACTGTCGTATCTCGCCCACGCTGCATCCTCCAACGGCTATTAACAGGGCGGCGACAAATACCCTCGCTAACGACTGACTGCGCTTCCGTTTAACCAGCGAGGCATGAGCCACGTCCCTGCGAATGTTCAGGATTTCGGGGTTCGGTACGATTGATCGCAAGGAATGCTCCGTCGGATTATTAAGGTCGATCTACCGCTCTAACGGTCGCCTCAAGTAGTAAAAGTTATTCGATCAGCGTTGAAAGCTTCGCCAAGATTAGCGTGGCCTGCGATTCCCATCGACATGAAAGGCGTCGTCCCGCTCCACTCTTTACGACTCTCGGCCAACGGTCTGGGCGTTCAACCATGCGCTGTCTTCCGCCGATGGCGGAACATTTGGATCGCATTGCGCCATTAGTTCGGCGAGGCTGTGCCGATTCTTGCGGGGACGGACCGGTGCTTCGAAGGCCGCCAGTCTTTGAAGCCAAGACTCCAAACTGAGACCCTGTTCCGCAGCTTTTGCTTTCAACGCGGCTGCTTGTTCGTCGGAAAGTTCAATCGTCACGGCAAAATTCCTTCTTCCTGCTCTTTCCAGCGTAAAGCATACGGGGCAGTCTGTCACGGAAGCGATGGGAAGGCCGTAGGGGAAAGAATGATCTCAGTAGTTATAGGGCGTTCCACGGATTGAGGATGGTGACGTCAAGGCCCTCGAAGTCCTTCAAGTTGCGGGTGACTACAGTTAAGCCATGCTCCAACGCGGTTGCCGCAATCATGCCATCCGGAGCGTTGGGAGGCCTGCCCATCAGATGACGAGTGCCATCCAACTTGCCCCAACGCTGAGCGATTGCTTGCGTCACCGGCAGTATCCGGCCTGCGAATTATGGCAGCAGCGCGGTGTTAAGCCACTCTTCAAGCTGAGCCCTCCGCGCGCTTTCAGGCATGAGGGTGAATCCCTTCTGGAATTCGCCGATACTCGCCACGGTCAAATGCAGAGCGCTGATTTCCTGATCCGCTACCCAAGCTTTCACCTTGAGTTCCTGCAGGGTTCGCACCATCTCCGAGGGAACATTGGTGTCCAAAAGAAAGCCGCTCACGAGAGATCTACGGGACGTCCAGGAGAAAGGTCGCGTGTGATGTTGAGCTCATCGGCTAAACCGCGAACTCGTGCGCAGATGTCAACGAGATCCTGACCGGTGCGAGGCGGCGCCGCGGCTTTGGAAACATGTGCTTCCCGCGAGACTATCTCCCGCACATAGTCCGTTAGCGATACGCCTCGCGCCTGGGCTTGGGTGAGGAGGCCTTGTTCGATTTCGGGTTGAAGGTCGAGGGTGATGGTCATGCGGATCTCCATTTAGTTTGGCTACACTTTACAGAGTATCGGCGGGTGACATTGTGGTCAAGGGCGATAACGGACTTGATCCTGCTCATAAAGTTGGCGAGGCATCGGGGGCACTCGCGTCTGACATTTTCTTGAAAAGCCAGGCGCGCGCCATGCGGACCTTGCGGTCCACATTGGATTTGGAGGTGCCTAAAAGCTCAGCCGTCTCGTCCACCGTGCAGCCCAATAGAAAGCGCATCTCGAACATCTGGGCCTGTTCGGCGTCGAGCTGCTCCAGGCCGGTCAAGGCGCGGTCCAGATCGATGATCTCCGGCCCGGCGGCATTCACCCAGGTAAGCTCGTCGTGGAGGGGAACGGTTTCAGCGCCGCTGCCTCGCTTGTGGGCCTTGGCGGTGCGCGCGTGATCGATCAGCGCCAGCCGCATCAGCTTCCCGGCCAGCGCGTAGAAGTGGCGCCGGTTCTCGAACTTCGCCTCCCGCCGTGCCATCAGCTTGAGGAACAGTTCATTCACCAGGGAAGTGGCTTGCAGGGTATGGCCGGGGCGCTCGCGGCGCAGATGAGCGGCGGCCAGTTCGCGCAATTGCGGATAGACCAGCGGGGCCAATCGATCCAGTGCCGTTCGATCACCGCGGCCCCAATCTTCCAGCAGGGTCGTGATGTTGTTGTCCATGCCGGGAAAGATCTAATAGAGCCGCTTCAAGCGGAAAGTCTGCTTATCGTTCGTCTTGGTTACAAAGGTTCCGCCGTTGCCAGCAGTCGTCGCGCCGTCGCGGTCGCGCGTCAGTTCCAGAGCGCCGCCTTTCAGACTGCCGGTGAAACGGAGCCGCGTCGTATTGATTTCGTTTCCATTCTGTTGCGCGGTTGCGACCACTACAAACGTGATCAAGTCGCCGGAAACCCGCGCTTCCGTGATGGGGCTGCTTTGATAGTCGCCGTACAGCTTGCCGGTCAGCGCGTTCCCGTTTTGCGTCATTTTAAACGCAACGTCCTGGAGTGCGCCGTCGCGCCCGGTTGGGATTTGCCCCACCCAGATTCCGTTAAAGTCCGCGGCCGCGAGTGCCAGGCAGCCGAGCAGTCCGCAGAGGAAAAGTCTACCCATCGCGCACCTCTACGAATGCAGCAATCCGGCCAACGGACCCGTGCTGTCGCCAAAGCGTTCCACCGGCGCGCCAAACGCATCCAGCATGGATACATAAAGGTTCGCCGCCGGATGGTCTTCGGGAAATACCAGATGCCGGCCGCTATCAATGCGCCCGCCGCCGCGGCCGCCCAGGACCAACGGCAGCTTGTGCGGATTGTGTGAATTTCCGTCGCTCAGGGCGGAAGCGAACAGCACCATGGAGTTATCCAGCAGGGTGGAATCGCCTTCCTTCATCCCCTTCAGCTTGCGCAAGAGATAGGCGTATTGTTCAATGTGCCAGCGGTTGATCAATTGATACTGCCGCAGTTTGTCTTCGTCTTTCTGGTGATGCGAAACATCGTGATGCCCCGCGCTGACGCCTTCCAGGAACCGGAAGCTCACGTTGCTGACGGCGTTGCCAAACATGAACGTGGAAACGCGGGTTGTATCGCTCTGGAAAGCGGTGGCGATCATGTCCATCATCAGACGAACATGGGCTTGATGGCCTTCCGGACGGTCTGTCGGCATGGCTTTCGGATCGATCGGCACACGGGCCTTCCATGCCGTCCGCGTTACGCTGGTGGAACGCTGCACCCGCTCTTCGAGAGACCGCATGGTCGAGAGATATTCATCCAGCCGGATGCGATCTTCCACACCCACCTGGCCGCGCAGCCGCTTGGCATCGCCCAGCACACGGTCGAGCAGAAGAGTGTCCATCTTCGCGGTGTTGCCTTGCGGAGCCGAAGAGGCGCGATAGAGGCGTTCGTAGACCGACCGCGGATTGATCTCCCTGGCCAACGGCGTGGTTGCGTTGCTCCAGGCGATGTGCGAGCCATAGACGCGCGTGTATCCCACCACCGCATCCACACCGATGGCCACCGGAGTGACGCCGAGTTCTAAAGAGGGCAGGGGAGTCTGGTCCGCCACGCGCTGCGCCGCCACCTGATCCATGGAAACGCCGTTGCCAATGTCCGCGCCGGGTGTCTTCTTAATGGTGGTGCAGGTGATGATGGCAGCTTCCTTGACGTAGTGCCCGTCGCCGCCCTTGGAGGCCTCATTCCACAGATTGCTCAGGACCGTTACGTGATCTTTCAGATCTTGCAATGGCGCAAGCGTGGGCGACAATTTGAAATCGCGGCCGGTGCCTTCCGGCGCCCAGGCGTTGACGTTCACGCCATTGGGCATGTAGAGCACCGCCATGCGCACCGGGCTTTTGGGCAGTTCGGACGAAGCGAGCGCAGAGGAGGGAGCCATCGCTTCCAGCCAGGGAAGACCGAGGCCGACGCCTGCGCCCCGAAGCAAGGTCCGGCGGGAAATAGAATTCCGGAATGTACTCACGGCTTGTGTTCCTCCTTGGTGCTGCGCTGCATGCCCGCCTGATATTGGAACGGCATGCTCTTCACAATCGCCTGGATCAGCGTCTGCGCCTTATAATCATTCTCTCTCAATTCAGCGACGATGGCATCCACGGTGCAGGAATCCTTCAGCGTCAGCCCGCGGCCCAGCGCGTAGCCTAGCATTTTACTGGTGAGATTGCGGATGAACAGGTCTTTCCGTTCCAGTAAGGCGATCTTCAATTGATCGGGTCCCTGGATCTTCGTTCCGTCGGTCAATTCGCCCGAACTATCCACCGGCTTGCCTGCTTCGTCGTCTCTCCAGCTCCCGATGGGGTCGTAGTTTTCCAGGGCGAAACCGAGCGGGTCGATGCGGCTGTGGCAACTGGCGCAAACCGGATTCGCCCGGTGTTGGGTCAACCGCTCGCGCACGGACTGGGGCGCCGCGCCTTCTTTCGTCTCTTCCAAGGCCGGGACGTTAGGAGGCGGCGGCGGTGGAGGTGTGCCCAGAATCGAATCCAGAATCCAGGCGCCGCGCAGAACCGGGCTGGTGCGATAGGCGTAAGACGAAACCATCAGAACGGCCGGCATTCCCAACAGGCCTCCGCGATGCGACCCTTCCGGAAGCTCCACCCACTGCGGCTGTTTGGCGGCAGCCTTGTTGAGCGGTAATGTGACGTTGAAATGCTTTGCCAGCGTGCTGGTGCCGATGGTGTATTTGGAATCCAGCAGATTTAGCAACGACATGTTTCGCAGAAAGATCTCGCGCAGGAACAGTGTTGGTTGCAAGCGGATGTCGGACCGCAGTTCTTCGTCGGCCGCGTAGGTGGGGAAGAGTTTCGCGTCCGGAATTTTGTCGATGCCTAATTCGCGGACGTGCAGCCACTGCTCTACAAAACGCTGCGTAAAGTTATGCGAGCGGTCGTTGCGAAGCATGCGCCGCACCATTTCATTCATCACTTCGGGGTCGTGCAGCTTGCCGGCGGCGGCTACATCGAACAGCAATTCGTCGGGCATGCTGCCCCACAGAAAATACGAAAGCCGGGATGCCAGCGCGAACTGCTCCACCGGCCGCGGTTCGGCGCCGGGGTTGGGGGTTTCCGAGCGGAACAGGAACAGCGGAGAAACCAGTGCGCCACGAAGTGAGAAGAAGATCGCTTCTTCGAATGGCTGGCCCTGTTTGCGGGCGGCCTGGAACAATTCCAAATAGGGCGCCACATCGGCCTCAGTCACCGGACGGCGAAAAGCCCGCGGGAGAAAAGCTTTCAGAATTTCGCGGGCGGCCTGATCCGGCGTCACCCCGGGGCCGGGTTTTGCCACTAGAATCTTCACCCGCGACTTGTATTCCTTCTGGGCGAAGTCCATGGCGAAGCGCGCCAGATCCATGTACTTTTCCGAATGCAGCGGAGAGAGGAAGAGCGTCTCGGCCGCGTTATCGAAACCCTCGCCTCCCGCTCCGTCCGCCGGCAGGGGATGGCCGATATCCATGTGAATGTCGAGAAGATCGCGGATGGTGGCGGTGTACTCGTCGCGATTCAGGCGGCGTATGGGAAAGGCCCCGGTAGTGATGCCGCCGGCACAAGCCTCGGCGCGCAACGTGGTGGTAACCCACTGGGTGAACTGCTCGCGATGATCCAGATCGGGAGCGGGTGCGCCTTTCGGCGGCATCTCCCCGTTTTTCACGCGCAGGTTCAGTGAGCTCCATTTCTGCTGGTCCGCTTGCAGGCTGGCCGGGGTGCCGACGCGCTCCAGACGGAATCCTCCGGCTGCGGATTTTCCGTGGCAGGCCTGGCAGTACTTTGTTAGAAACGCCTGCGAATCGTCAAAGGAATAGTTCTTCGGTTGCGCGCTGAGGACGGCAGAGAAACCGGCGAGAATGGTCAAGAGCCGAAGGCATTGCAACCTCATGATTCGACCATCAGTTTATCATTGCAGAGGACGGTCCGGACATAGCGTTCAAGGAAGCGAAACTCCGGGGGAACCGCGTCCTTCGAGATGCGCCGCTGCATATTTCCCGTAAAACTGTTCAGCCAGCGGTCCGATAATTGTATACGCTCGGGCAGCTTCCGGGGCACCTTGTCGCCAGCCAGTGTAGCAGGGTAGAATCTGCCGTGTGTGTTCACGCAACGCTTGCTTTTCCGCCCGCGCCGCGAAGTCCTTTATCCAGCGAACTGCGGGCGTGCCTGGTGGTCGAGCCTGGTGGTCGAGCAGTCCAGTTCGCCGTGCTATTCCCACGCGCCGCCAAGGGTATTTAGGGTGTGTACAACCCGGTCCAATAACCAGTTCGGCGCGGCTCTCGAATTGGATTGTAACCGGCGTTATCCGCTACTCCGCGCTGTGATAAAGTTGGGCAGTGTATCCGGTAGCCTGTTTGCTTGTGCTTGGCGTTTGGCTCTGCCCGGCCGCATTCGCTCAAGGGGATTCCGTTCCTCTTTTCGGAACCACAGTGGTGATTCCGTCTGGTTTGCAGGGTGACATCTACCACATTAGACACAACGCGTCCCGGCTGCCTGATTTTGCAAAGAAAAAGCCGGTGGGGACCATCTACACCACGGCGCTGAACGTGCCGCCTCAGGATTTCCAGATCGGATTCCCGGGCGTGACAAAGCGGTTCGAATGGTTTGCCATCGACTACACCGGCCGGTTCTGGATCGAGAAACCGGGCGGCTACAAATTTCAGCTGACTTCCGACGATGGCTCGAAGCTCTTCATCGACGATGAACTCATCGTCAACAACGACGGCTTGCACCCGCCGGAGACGAAGACCGAAACCGCGAATTTAAGCGGTGGAATACACCGGCTTCGCGTATCGTATTTCCAAGGCCCCCGCTTTTACGTCGCTCTGCAACTGCTGGTGGCTGGGCCGGGAGAGCAGTTTCGCGTCTTCAGTACCGATGAATTCAAGCCGCCACCGAACCCGGAGACGCGGACCTTTCCGGCAACTCCGGAAACGGCAAAGAAGCCAGCCGTCAGAAAGTGAACTGCGCCCGCCACAAATGCCGTCGCGCCTGGCCGGCCGGAATGGCGAAACCCACCCTAAGGCTCACGCGCGGAATCGGCAAACTGGCGTATCCCATCCGGCATCCCGCCAAGTCCAGCCTGTCGCTCAGGCGGTGCGTCCAATGGACTATCCCCGAAGACGCCCTTCCTCTGCCATCGAAGTACCGGCTTGCCGATGGACGCATCCGGACACTACTTTCTCAAATTAGCCTAGTGTCCTGTCCGTGCTCCGTAAGAGTTGACGACTGGCGCAAGAGCGCTCGCCGAGGGGTCGCGCGCAGACAAGGTGTCTGCCCCACCTTTCGCCCAGTAGCATTTTGTAAAGAATTAGCCGGGACGGCACACTAGATCCGGCAGTTGTGGCCAGCCCAAATCGAATAACTTTTGGCCTGCAAGCAGTTGTCACCGAATGCGTTATCACCCGAATGGTGAACTCAGAAGAAGTTGGAATTCTGAGCTTTTTAAGCGGCTTGGCGCGATGCACAGGATTTGAACTGCCGGATCTAGGATTAGGGGTTTGGGCGTAGAGTCGAGGTTCCGCCAAAAACGTCATCGGCGATTGGCTGACGATCTGCCGCTTCCAACTGCCCATAGACCCTCGTACGAACATTGCCATAAGAATGTTGTTTTGGTCTCGTCGGGAATGCTCACGCCATACCGAAGCTGGAGGCCCATGGCGGAAAAGCCGGTAATCACCTTCTTTGATGTTCTTCCCGCGGATCGGCGGGAACGGCGTGAGTCACCTAGTTTGCTCGATCGATTCGTAGGCGCCCACGAAGTCGCGTTGGAGGAAGTCGAGTTCGAATGATGCCGGCCGGCAACCGTAGCATAGCCGGCGATTCGATTTCCGCGACCGGAATAGTTCAAAATTTGTAAGCCCGTTTCTAGCCGCGGGCTCGAAGGTAGATTGCGACGGCAAGTGCGCCGACCAGCCCTCCCCAAAATAGAGTCCGCAACAACCGACGTTTGAACTTCGCCATCGATGCATCGCGAGATGCTTTCATTGCCGCTGAGGGATCCGCCTCGACTTCCCGCTTCATGCGGGAAATCTTAGCCATGACGGCCTCCGTCCGGCGGCGCTCATCTGCGTCCATACGAACGAGATTATATCGCCGGCCTGCTGATTATCGGCCAACGCGCATTCCGCGGAAGTGGTCGTTGTTGTCCCGAAGCCGGGTTCACGGATACACTTAGCTGGTTTGCCGGCATCCCGTGGAAGCGACCTCTGAAACGGTTGAAAGCGCCTAAGTCCTGGAATACGGCGCATCCGGAAGTTATCCACCTCGCGTTGGCGCTACCAAAAGTAACTTCCGGATACCCGGCCACTCGACCACAATCGTGCCAACCATGGCGGCGTGGCACAGGCCGTCACCATCAAAACGCGCATCACTTCTTCGGCGCGTCATTCCCTTGCCGGCGCTTCAGCGCAACAGGGCGCATGATGGCCAGGAATGTTTCAGATGGATACGGCTTCATATACTTCAAGCTCCGCAGCTTCTCGGCGATGGGCACCACCAAGTCGTGGCCGTCGATGGGGGACTTCAGCCAAAAGGCCGTTACCGTGCCGGGAATCCTCAGTCGCCTTAGTTCGTAGTCTGCAACCCGAACCGGGGGAAGGTGTTCAACTTCTTTCACCTGTTGGAAAGTCTTCTGCACGGGAAAGCCATGCGAAAGGCTCGTCATCCTAGGCTGTCGCCCGCGCGCCGCTTCACTCACCTGGATGGCGACTGCCGGTCCGGCGAAACTTCCTCTGTAGAATCGCCACGCCGCGTGCTTCGCCGCGGAAAGACCTTTGCCATCGGCGATATCGGAAAGTTGCAGTACATAGATCGGCAGCGGAAGACCCTCAGGGAGACCAGTGGGTGAGCGGTCCAACTCGATCATCTCCACCAAGCCATCGTAGTAAGCTTTCCAAGTCTTCCTCGAAGGATTGGGTCTAAGAAGCGGCACGCTTCACCTCTCGCTTGGCCGTGGTGCCGCTCTTGATGGGATAGGTGTGAGACCAACGGCCTTCGGCGTATTGATAGTTTCCGCAAAATTCACCGTACAGCCATGTCGAATTTCCGTATAGGGGATCCTCCACGTACAGCCAATGGCCACCGCGCTTAGATTTCGTGCATCCATAAATCATCACAAAGTGCCCAACCGTTGCACGTGCCCAGCGGATGCGCACGCAAACCGGGCGTCCCGCGAGAATTTCTTTTTGAATGTTGGCAAATGTCAGCGGACCCGCAGTGGGGGGGGCGGCCAGCCTGCCGGCGATCCGTAGTGCCCGTTCCAAGAGTTGCGGCTGATTGCAAGTATGCGCGATGTCTCTGGTATACGGGCGGGAGCAGCAATTCGTGTCGCCGGGTTTCTCGCTCCTGATCATCCTGGACGCCAATTTGCATTGGCACCAAGGGGAGTCCGGATTGTAGTGCTTGCTTAGGCTCGAGGCGATCGCAGCCCAACACCAATCGCTTTGGAGTTGGCGTTGCATCTTAAAGGAGAGCATTGGCATGATTCGCGATTCCTCAATAGCTGTGCGCAGCAAAAAGCATCACCGCGATTCCGCCGCTGCCGATTCACGGACGGAATCGCGGTGACCTGGGAGTGAAACATGAAGCTCGGGCGCGAAACTTAGGACCCGCCCGGGCCAACCGGGTCGTTGGGGCTACCGCCGGGGCCAACCGGGTCGTTGGGGCTACCGCCTTTGCCGCCGCCGCCTTTGCCGCCGGCTTTAGGGTCTACTTTATTGCCCGGAGCATTCTTTGGTTCGTTGAGTTTCGGATCTTGCTGTTTCATGACTAGCGAGTCTCCTCTGAGTAACGTGTTCAGTGTAGATCATCCCGCCGGATTTGACGAGAGGCAAAAAGTTTTTGAAAACGTGGATCGCGGTGAGCGTCCGCCACATCGGGCCAGCGGTTGAAATCCTCCAGAACCGCGTTGGGCACCGCTCCCAAGAGGGTCAGCAAGCTGTCGCCGTGTCCTAGGACGGAATACGTTGTCGCAGCGATCCATTGCGTGTCTGAATCATTCGGCGAGAGCCGCACGGCCTGCGCAATTTCCGATTCGGCCCGCGTTCGATCCCCCAACCGGGCGCACAAGTACGCCAAGACGGAGCGCGCAAAGCCGCTGCGCGGATTTTGCGCCATCGCCTTCTCTACCGCAGCCAATCCCTTGCGGTTGGCGTCGTTTGACTCGGCGACGCGGCCCGTCCGCCGGTAACAGATTGCAAGGTTCATCCAGGAGAGATACCGGTTCGGATTCAAGCTCAGCGCCCGCAAGAATTGAGGGATCGCCGCTAGCTCCTTTTGTTCGTACATCAACGCTACGCCCAGACCGTGCAGAGCGGGCGCCGTTTCCTTCAGGGAAATAGCCTGGCGAAGCTCCCGCTCGGCATCGCTGAATTTGCCGATGTTGGTGTAGGCCACACCGAGGATGCGATGCGCCTCCGGCTCCGCAGGCGCAAGCTGTTCCACTCTAGTCATGTGCCGAATAGCCTCTGCAATGGCGCCGCGCCCAAAATAGTAAGCCCCCAGCGCCTGGTGATTGGCGTACCGCTCCGGGTCTACCCGGACGGCATTCTGGTAGGCGGCTAAGGCTTCCTGTAGCTGGCCGCTCTTTTCGTATACATCGCCGATGCGGCGGTGCGCGTCACCGTGGGTGGGATCCAGTTCGATGGCCCTCCGGTATTCGGCCGCCGCCAATTCGTAATAGCCTGCATCGGCAAGCAGTACGCCGGCGACGCGGTGCACAGGGGCAAGATCGGGATTGCGGCGTTGCGCGTCGCGCACCGCCAAATTGGTACGGTCCCTCCACATGGGATCTCGCGTAATCAGATATTTCGTCCAGTTGGCTTCAGCGAGCGCCGCATGCGTCAAGGGAGAATCGGGATCAGCCCGCGTGGCCCTCGCAGTCAGCTCCAGGCCCGCGTCCGCCTGCTCATCTTTCCGCAACAAGGCCAGTCCGTTCAGGTAATCCCGGCGAGCCGCTGAGTTGACACTATCCTTCGCGGAAAGTGGTGGCAGATCCAGTCCCCAAGTGACAACGCCGGCGAGCGCGGTACCTGCAAAACGAGTTTGCCGAGCGTCGTATCTTGCCGTCCAATCCTTCGATTTAACTCCCGAGCGGGTGTCCGTCAACCACGTATGCAGGACGATATCGCCGCCGTCCGCTGTGATGGATCCCTGCAAAACGTGAGTCGCGTTGAGCGCATCCCGCGCACTTTCGGCGCTGTTGACCGCTACACCCCGGACACTCTTCAATGGAACCATCTCGAATTCGATTCTGGAACTTCCTTGAATGCGCGACACCTGGTACGTAGCGTCCCGAAGAATCCGCGCCGTCACGGCCGCGGTTTCCACAGTGGACCCGAACGGTAGTACAGCCAGGTGTACCGATACCTTCGGGTCTGCCGTTCCGCGATAAGTCAAAAGCGCCGACGAAGCCGCCAGTATCAGCGCCGCCGCCGTCCCGATCACCACCACCTTGCGGCGGCGGTAGAACTTCAGAAGCCGGTAGCCCACGCTGGGGTGCCGGGCCGTAATCGGCTGATTCGTCAGGTGCCGCCGGATGTCTCCGGCCAGGTTCGCTGCCGACGCATACCTGCGCTCCTTATCCTTCTCCAGCGCTTTCGCGACGATGGTTTCGATGTCGCCGCGGTAGATGCGGTGAGTCGAGCTGATCGGCGCCGGGTCCGTATCGCGGATCGTTTGCACGGCCTCATGGAGCTTCGCACCGCTGATGTTGTAGGGCAAGTGCCCGGCCAGTAGCTCATAGAGAATCACACCGAGCGAGTAGACGTCGCTGCGGATATCGAGTTCCAGAGGATCGGCCCGCACCTGCTCGGGACTCATGTACGCCAGCGTCCCCACCAATTGGCCGACACTGGTCTGGCAGGTGGTTTGCTCGTCGCTATCGCTGTCGGTGACTCGTACGACACCGAAGTCGAGAACCTTGGGTTGGCCGGTTTCGTCCACCACGATATTGCCGGGCTTGAGATCGCGGTGAATCAGACCTCGCTGATGCGCGTGGTGCACTGCTTCGCAGACCTTGGCCATCAGGTCCAATCGCTGCCGCGTGGTTAGGCCGTGATGGTGAACATACTCGAGTAACGTTTTGCCACGGATGAACTCCATGGCAAAATACGGCTGTACCCCGAAGCCGGTGTCCGCAGTGCCAGCCTCGTAGATTTGTGCGATTCCAGGATGCTGCAAGCGTCCCAGCGCTTGAGTTTCCTGCGCGAACCGGCGCAGGAGGCCGGCGCTGGCAAGGCCCGGCTTGATGACTTTGAGGGCTACAGTGCGGCGGGGGCTTTCCTGCTCAGCTTCGTACACCGCGCCCATACCGCCTTCGCCCAGCAGACGAATGATTCGGTAATGGCCGATGGTTGCGGGAATGCGATGAGTTGAGTGGACTCGCAAAGCCTGCGGCATCGTAAACGTAGCCGGCTGGGCCACTGAGGCCTCGATATCTCCAGGAATCCCCGGCGGGGGCGGCGAGGCTGAATCGTTGCTCACGGTGTTAGCCGCTCCAAAGCGGCGATTCGAGCGCCAACCGGAAATGTCGATGAAGTGTACGCCCGCCGCCGCAAGGAAATGCCCCTTCAGTATTATGCCGATTCCCGCTATCGTTGTGGGAAGTGCTTCCTTCCGCCATCACCGTTCCTTCCGCATCCGGCATCCGGTAAAGACTCGACCGATCTCCAAAGCCATTCCTGAGTACGCCTCGTTACGCTTTCCTTGGCAGCCCGGAAGACAAATGCCGGTGAAGAAGACAAACCAGCCGGACCCACTGCCGATTCGTGAAATCGATGCGGAATTGCACCTCGCGCGAATCGGTGGCGGACGCGGGAACAATTACTTGGGTGTTTCGATCGAGGGAAGTACGCCGGGACGGATGACTCTTGAGGATTAAAAGAATTTTGAGAAGGGGTAGCTGTCTTGGGTGGCAGGAAGGGCCGCCGGACGCACAGAACCAGCGCCGGTTCCTGTGCAATGACATTCCGGGTAAACAGCAAGATCAGTCTTGCGCCAATGAATGATCTCACTTTCATCACGCCTGCCGATAAGATCGAAAACCATACTCCCATTGGCTCATCGACAACGCTACTCTTCTCATTTCCGTATCTCGCTAAACAGATCCGGAAGTCTAGCAAAGTTCGGAGCTAAAATATAAAGCATGATCGATCCCAAGACACCCCAAGCCCGGCGCGATTTCCTGAAGGCAGGCACGTTAGGCACCGCCCTGGTTGCCGGCTTTCCCGCGATACTCTCCGCCCAATCCACCAAAGCTATCAAAGTGGGCCTGGTTGGATGCGGAGGACGCGGAACCGGAGCAGCCTCACAAGCTCTGAATGCCGATGACTACTCCGAGCTAACCGCGGTGGCCGATGTCTATCAGGATCGTATCGACGAAAGTCTCAGCACGCTACGCAAAGTCAGCGACGGCAAGATCAGCCACAAAGTAAAGGTGGATCCGAAGAACCAGTTTGTCGGCCTGGACGCTTACCAGAAGTTAATTGACAGCGGCGTCGACGTGGTGCTGCTTGCCACGCCTCCCGGCTTCCGTCCACAACACATCCGCGCGGTGATTGAGGCGGGCAAGCATGTCTTCTGCGAAAAGCCGGTCGCGGTGGATGCGCCGGGTGTCCGCGACGTCCTGGAATCGGTGAAGCTGGCCAAGCAAAAGAACATTGCGCTGGTTTCCGGCTTCTGCTGGCGCTATAGCAATTACATCAAGGAGACTTTCGAACAGATTGAAAGTGGCGCCATCGGCGACATTGTTGCCTACTACGCCACTTATTACACCAGCCCGGTGAAGCCGATGCCAGACGCCAGCGAGCGCCCGACCGGTATGAGCGACGTGGAATGGCAGATCCGCAACTGGTACAACTTCGGCTGGCTCTGCGGCGACAGTCTGGTGGAGCAGGCCGTTCACAGCGTGGATAAAGTGGCCTGGGCCATGAAAGACGCCCCGCCGGTGAGTTGTGTTGCCACCGGAGGCCGGCAAATTCCGGCCAAGGGCGGAAATATCTACGACCACTTTGAAGTGAACTATCTTTATCCCAACAACGTGCGCGCCTTTGTCGCTTGCCGTCAGATGGAAGGTTGTTACAACGAAAACTCCGATTACATCCTGGGAACTAAAGGCACCGCCACCATCGGCCGCGGCCCCATGCCGCGTATCGAAGGGGAAAAGAAGTGGACGTTCCAAGGGACGAAGTACGACATGTACCAGGCCGAGCATGACGCGCTCTTCGCTTCCATCCGCCAAGGCAAGCCGATCAACAACGGCGTCCGGATGGTTACCAGTACGATGCTGGCGATTATGGGACGGATGGCCGCCTATACCGGGCAGCAGGTTACCTGGGACCAGGCGATGAATTCGCAGGAAAAGCTGGGACCGGACAAAGTGGAGTGGAATATGAGCCTGCCCGTCGCGCCCATGTCTCTGCCCGGCAAAAACAAGGTCATCTAACGTGCGTCGGTGGGGTCTCTCGACGGCGATCCTGATCGCCATGCCCGCGCTGGCGGCGGTGGATTTCCAAAAGCAAGTGGCGCCGGTTTTCGAAGCCAACTGTCTGAGTTGCCATGGCCCGGCAAAGGCTCTGGGCGGGTTTCGGCTGGATACGAAGCCGAAATCCGCCGCGCGGATTACCGCGGTAATGGAAATTGCTCCCGGACAACCGGGCGCTATGCCTCCAGGTGGACCGCAAGTCGCCAAGGAGCAACGCGACACCATCCGCCAATGGATTACAGAAGGCGCACAATGGCCGGAAGGCTTTGTCATTCGTGTGAACAAAGCCGCGCGCTCGGAAGCGGTAGAACATGCGGCCGTGGCAAAGCTTCACGCGAAGATCGCTGCGGGTAAAACCCCGGCGAAGATGGAGCCGTATAAGTCCATGATCCCCGGCACCGACGTGGCCTTCTCCATGGTGCCAATCCCTGCCGGTGAATTCAGCATGGGTACACCCGGCACCGAGGCCGATCGCAGTAAAGACGAAGGCCCCCAACACAACGTGAAGATCGAACCGTTCTGGATGGGCAAGTACGAAGTAACCTGGGACGAATACCGGCTCTTCATGTTCGCCCAGCAAGCCGGAGAGACTGCCGGAGCGGACGAGGTAGTCGACGCGTTAAGCCGCCCCACGCGGCCCTATGTGGAGATGAGTTT
>JANXXV010000530.1 GCA_025350445.1 Bryobacteraceae bacterium
TGCGGCTCTTGCGAAATTCATCCACCAACTGATTCAGCGGCTTTGTCTCCGGCACCACCAACAGCTTGCGCAGCAGACGGCGCAGGCGGAAGGGCATCACGGGCCGGCGTTTTTCAATCGCCCCGCGGCGTTCCTCCCACACACGGGTCAAGTCTTTATAATGAACCACACCGATGATGTTTTCGGGCTTCTTATCATAGACGGGCAAGCGGGAATATTGATGATCGATCAGCAATCGCAACACCTGGTCAAGCGGCGCCTCCGCGGACACGGAGACAATGCCGTTGCGCGGCACCATGATCTCGCGCGCGCTGTAGTTCCGTAAATCCAGCAGATGCCGAATCGCGTCCTCTTCAAAATGGTGGAGATGCCCTTCATCGCGGCTGGTGCTGACGATAAACTTCAGCTCTTCGGCGGAGTGGCCGCCGCCATGCGGCTCGCCTCGGAGCCCCATCAGCTTGGTAATTAAGGATGAGGTGCGCTCAATGACAAAGACGAACGGTTCCGAGACGCGGTAGAAAATCAGCAGCACCGGCGCTACCAGGACGGCGAGCCGGTCGGCCTTTTCAATCGCCAGATTCTTCGGAACCACCTCTCCGATCACCACGTGCGCGTAGCTCATCGCTGCAAAGGCGAGCCCGAATGCCACTCCGTGGATGATGGACGCCGTGGCCGGGGTTACCATGGGCGCAAACAGTGCGGAGATCATTTGGAACAGCGTGTCCTCGCCGGCCCAGCCCAGACCGAGACTGGCGAGAGTAACGCCAAGCTGGGTAACCGAGAGCAGCCGCTCCGGGTTCTGCAGAAGACTCACAGCGGCCTGCGCCCCCACGATGCCCGATTCGGCCAGTTGGTGCAGCTTCGACCGCCGTGCCGAAATAAGCGATACTTCAGCGGCGGCGAAAAACCCATTCAACGTGAGAATCAGACTAAGCAGCAGCAGGCGGTAACCAATATGACCTTCGTTCATTGGGTTTTAGGAGGGCGAACGGGCGAAGTTCGGTACAATTCGAAAAGTGTCCCTCAATCGGCTCCTAAGATATATTAACTTGCTGGTAGCCGTTGCTCTGGTGGCCGCGCTGGCCACTGTCTATTGGGTGGTCTATCGCGTTCTTCCAAAGACGTCGGGTGAAATTCATGCGCCAATCGGCACCGGCGCCGGCATCACCCGCGATTCGCTGGGCGTGCCCCATATCGTAGCGGGCAGCGTGGAAGACGCGCTGTTTCTGCAAGGGTTCGTCACCGCGCAGGATCGCTTGTGGCAGATGGAGTTAATCCGGCGGTTCGCGGCCGGAGAGCTTTCCGAAGTGCTGGGGCGCGTGACGCTGGAAGCCGATCGCGATTCGCGGCGGTTCCGGTTGCGCCGCCTTGCGGAGGAACACTACAAAGGTCTGGACGCGAAAGAGCGTGCCTACATGGCGGCTTATGCGCGCGGCGTGAATTATTTTCTGGAAACGCACGCCAAGTCGTTGCCGGTGGAATTCACGCTGCTGCGCTTCGACCCGCGGCCGTGGAGTGTGATCGATTCGATCCTGGTGGCGCTGAGCATGTATCGCGATATGACGCCGTCCTGGAAAGACGAGTTGCAGCGCGCGAAAATGCGCAACGGCGCGGACCCGGCGATGGTGGAATATCTCTATCCGAAGCGGTCCGGCGGCGATGTACAGCCGGGATCGAACGCCTGGGTGGTGGGTGGCAAGCGAACTGCCAGCGGGAAGCCGCTGCTGGCGAATGATCCTCATTTGGAATTCGGACTGCCGTCCACCTGGTACCTGGTGCACATGCAGGCGCCATCGCTGAACGTGTCGGGTTCCACGCTGCCAGGCGCGCCCAGCGTGATCATTGGCCACAACGACCGCATCGCTTGGGGCATGACTAATTTACACTTCGACGTGCAGGATCTGTATGCCGAAAAATTGAATCTGCAATCCGGGCAATATCTGTTTCAAGGCAAGGTAGAGCAGGCACGGCTGGAGCGCGAGGTGATCCGGGTGAAGGGCGAGAAGCCGGTGGAGTTCGCCAATTGGGTAACGCGGCATGGGCCGGTCTGGAGCAGCGACGGCGGACAGGTGCTGACGCTTCGTTGGGTGGGCGCGGAGCCGGGCATTTTCCGCTTTCCCATGGTTGATCTAAACATGGCCCGGAACTGGCAGGAGTTCCGCGCGGCCATTTCCCGCTTCTATGCGCCGGGGCAGAATTTTGTATATGCCGATGTGGATGGAAACATCGGTTACCAGGCGGCGGGCAAATTTCCGATTCGCACGTCTTACGAAGGCGACGTGCCGGTGGATGGAAGCAGTGGTGAGAACGAATGGACCGGCTTCATTCCGTTTGACGAATTGCCGTCGATCTATAATCCGGCGTCTGGACTGATTGTGTCGGCGAACCAGAATCCCTTTCCCGCCGGCTATAAGTATCGTGTGAACGGCATGTTTGCGCCGTATTACCGGTCTCGCCAGATTCTGAATCTGCTGTCGGCAAAGAACGGTTGGAAGCCGGATGAGATGCTGGCGGTGCAGAAGGATGTGTATTCGGAGCTGAGCCACTTCCTGGCACAGCAGGTGATCGCGGCTTACGACAAACGCGCGGCGAAGAATCCATCCTTGACCGATCCGGTGAAAATTCTGCGCGAGTGGAACGGGCAGATGGAGAAAGATCTGCCTGCGCCGTTTCTGATTTCGCTGGTGTACCAGCACCTGCGCCGGACTGTGGCGGAGCGGGTTTCAGCCGGCGGAGGCGACGTGTACGATACGCCCATGAGTGGGGTTGCGATTGAGAATCTGCTGCGCGCGCGCCCGTCCAACTGGTTTGTGGACTACGATCAGATGCTTCTGCGCGTCTTCGTGGATGCCGTGGAAGAAGGCCGGCGGATGCAAGGGAAGAACGCGAATAAATGGAAGTACGGCGAGTATGTGGAGCTTACGCTGAAGAACCCGATCCTTGGCCGGATTCCGTGGATTGGAGCGTACTTCAACGTTGGGCCGGCGCCGATGAGCGGCTCGCCGACCACGGTGAAGCAGACTACGAAACGGCTGGGGCCGTCAATGCGGTTCGTGGCCGATCTTTCCGATTGGGAGCGGTCGCTGCAGAATATTACTGTTGGGGAGTCAGGGCAAATTTTGTCGTGGCACTATCGGGATCAGTGGGAGGCCTACTATGCGGGGCATAGTTTTCCGATGCGGTTTGGAAAGATTGAGGGGAGTGTGCTGAGGGTGGTGCCGGGGCGGAATTGACTAAATTGCCGCTGCACATTGCGTTTGCCCGACGAGAAAAACAGGCTGGTAGAATTGCCTCGAATCAGATGCCCCGTAGATTGAATCGCCCAAACTCGCTACTCTCCTTGGCAGCGATTTCCTCCTCAAATTCAGTCTTGTACAGATCCTGAAGATTTTCTAAAAACAGCGTCCAAGCACGCTCGAAGTCTTCCAGAAAGAGCTGAGTTTCATCGCACCCGCCCATCACCTGAGTGCGCTTGATGCGGTCGCGTGAGACATGCATGAGTTGCTTGTTCATGTGCTCCTGTATGTCCTGTGTCCAGTGAGTGAACTTATAGTCAATTTCGGTTTTAGTGAACTCGGGTGCCCTCAGGTCGTCAAACTTAGGGTTTGTAGACGGTTTGTAGACAAAGAACTCGTACATCTTCCGGCAATTTATGTAGAACGCATGAGCGATGTGGGTATTGACCGGCGCTAGTTCTACGAGTGACTGGCCCAGGTGAAAGCCCTAATTCGCCATGGTGCCCGCTGCTGCCAGATTTGAATAATCATGAACGACATGGTGCGATGGGCGCTTACGCTGCTCTGCTTGTGTCATATTTCTTCATCAGTCTAACGAAACATGCTTGCGCTCCGTCTCATAACATAATTATCGGTGCGCTGGCGTTCACAGGGTGAGAAGCTCTAACCGACCAACACAAATCGCCCGTCCGCCTGCAGGTAATACTTCTTCCCCCGCCAAATAATCGTGTTGCCGAAGAACCCGGCGATCCAGAAGACGAAGCTGAGTAAATCCTGCACCGGGATCAGCCACCAGCTACGACCGCAGTGAAGAATGGCCCCCGCTGTTGCATAGGCGGCGAGGGCGCGAATGACCACGGTAGCGGCCAGAACCGGCCACCATTCCGACCGCGCCAGCACCAGCAGCGCCGCCAGTGGCAGCGGATTCGTGAAGAGTTGCCCCACATAACCCGCAGGGCGGGAACGCCGCGTGCTGCGGGCCCACCGCAGCCGGTGCGCCGCGTTCACCGCCAGAGTTTCGCTGCCGATCCGATGCTCTATCACGTACGATGACAGGCTGACCGTCCATCCTGCGCCGGCGGCGAACTGTCCCATCACGAAATCTTCCGCAAGGTAGTCCTTCAGCCGGTCGAACCCGCCGATCTCTTGCAGTGCCTGCCGGCGGGCCACAATCGTAGGCCCCACCGCAAACTTCATCCCTTCCAGCATGCGCGCGACAAGAATGCCTCCCAGAAACTCCGTGTTCATGCCCGCTGCTTCCAGTTGCGACCAGAAACTTTGTCCGGCCACCGCGCGGTAGGGGCACGTTGCGACGCCGAGCTTCGGATCCTGAAATTCGGCGGCAACCACCTGCAACATGTCGGGCGTGACGCGAATATCGCTGTCGCTCATCACCAACACATCGTTCCGCGCCGCGGCCATCATGCGGTCCAGGCTGAAGACTTTGGCGTTTGGATACGGCGGCTCGCCGAGCACCAGCAACTGCGCGGGAACCTGTGGATACTGACGGCGCAGTGACTCCGCAACCGCAACGGCTGGATCGTCGACCCGGCGCACCGCCATCAAGATCTCGAAGTCGGGATAATCCAACGTGAAGAAGCTGCGGAGATTCTGCTCCAGTCCTTCGTCTGCCCCGTACAGCGGCTTCAGAATGCTGATAGGAATCACCCGCCCTAAAGCAGGAGGCCGCACGGAGAGATACTTCCGCGCGCCCGCGATTACCAACACACAATAGACCATCGATCCAACAACCAACGCCAGCAGCAGCCACCCCGCAGCGATCCCCATTTTGCGTTTAGGCTTCCAGCGGATCGATACCGCTTGCTGACGCGCGCGGCTCGGCGCCGGCGTCTGAGCCGCGACCGTGAGGGAGTGGTTCTTCCATCCGCGTTTACTCGGAAGGCGCTTTAGAATCGATCAACTGCTGTATTTCCACCAGGAAATCTGCCAGCGGCTTCACCCCTTGATCGGCGTGCTTGCGATTCCTTACCGACACCGTTCCGTTCTCGGCCTCACGATCCCCAACCACCAGCATGTAGGGAATCTTCTGCAACTGCGCATCGCGGATCTTCAGATTCACCTTTTCCTTGCGATCATCCACCGTCACGCGGATTCCGGCCGCCTTGAGCTGACCCTGAATCTGCTTGGCGTAGTCCGCCTGGCGGTCCGTAATGGGAAGCACGATGGCCTGAACCGGCGCCAGCCACACGGGGAACGCCCCGGCGTAGTGCTCAATCAGAATGCCGAAGAACCGCTCGATGGAGCCGTACAGCGCCCGGTGAACCATCAGCGGTTGATGCGCTTTGCCATCCTCGCCGATGTATTCCAGGTTAAAGCGGCGCGGCAACGTGAAATCGAATTGCACCGTGGATAGCTGCCACAAGCGGCCGATGGCGTCCACCAGCTTCATGTCGATCTTGGGGCCGTAAAAAGCGGCCTCGTCTTTCATCACTTTGACTTTCAGGCCCAGGCGGCTGGTGGCCTTGGTCAACGCATCCTCGGCCACGGCCCACTGTTCCGGAGTGCCGTCGTACTTGCCACTGGCGCCGCCGTCCCAGGTGGAAAGCTCCGCCTCATATTTCTCGAATCCGAAGGTCTTTAATGTATCCACCGCAAACTGCAGGCAGTTGACGACTTCGTCTTCGATTTGCTCCGGCGTGCAGAAGATATGCGCGTCGTCCTGCGTAAAGCCGCGCACACGAAGCAGCCCGTGCATCACACCGGAGCGTTCATATCTATAGACGGTTCCCAGTTCGCCCAGCCGCACCGGAAGATCGCGGTAGCTGTGCATCTTGTCCGCGTAGATCAGGATGTGGAACGGACAATTCATCGGCCTCAACTGGTATTCAGCATCGTCCAGTTCCATCCGTTTGAACATGTTGTCGGCGTAGAAATTGTAGTGGCCTGAGGTCTTCCACAGGTCCGCTCTGGCGATGTGCGGCGTGTAAACCAGAGAATAGCCGCGGGCAATATACTGATCGCGCATCCAGTCTTCCAGAATCTTGCGGATGGTGCCGCCTTTCGGATGGAAGAAGATCAGCCCCGGCCCGGCGAGTTCCTGAATACTGAACAGATCCAGTTCCTGCCCCAGCTTACGGTGGTCGCGCTTTTTCGCCTCTTCCAGGCGCTTCAGATATTCGTCCTGGTCTTTCTTGCTGAAGAACGCGGTCCCGTAAATGCGCTGCATCTGATGGTTCTTCTCGTCGCCTTTCCAGTAGGCGCCGGCGATGGAAAGCAGCTTGAATGCTTTGATGCGCGTGGTATCGGGAACGTGCGGTCCGCGGCAGAAATCGATGAACGTGGGGCCGAGCGTGTATTCGCTGAAAACGTCGCCGGCCTTTTCTTCAATAAGTTCACACTTCATTTTTTCGCCCATGGCCTTGTATTTCTTGAGACCTTCCGCCTTCGGCGACATCTTACGTTCGTATGGGAGCGCCTGCGCCTGAATCTCCCACATTTTGGCTTCGATCTTATCCAGATCTTCGGGAGTGAAAGCTGTTTCGCGTTGAAAGTCGTAATAGAAACCGGCTTCCGTTGGCGGGCCGATGCCTAGCTTGGTTTCAGGAAATAGCTGCAGGACGGCCAGCGCCAGCAAGTGGGCCGTGGAGTGGCGATAGACTTCCAGTGCCTCCGGATTCTTCGATGTCAGAATCTGCAATGTGGCGTCCGATTCCAGCGGCCGCGTGAGATCGAACAGATCTCCGTTCACGCGGGCGACTACGGCGTCGTCGGCCAGACGAGGGCTGATGGACCGTGCAATGTCGATGGGGCGGGTGCCTGGAGGCACTTGCTGGGAACTGCCGTCAGGCAGGGTAATGGAGATGCTGCTCATGATAAGGGGTGAAAGTTCAGCGTATCATGACTATATAGCTGCCGAGCGATGACCGAAACAACTACAGCAGAGGTATTCGACGAAGCACCGTTGGTGGATCGCGCCCGGAGCGGCGATACAGCTGCGTTTACCGAGCTGGTGAACCGCTACGAACGCAAGATCTTCCGGCTGGCCAAACATATTACGCAAAACGACGAGGATGCGGAAGACGTTTTGCAAGAGACTTTTCTAAAGGCTTATTCGCACCTGGATTCGTTCCAGGGGCAATCGAAATTTTATACGTGGATCGTGCGTATCGGCGTGAACGAAGCGCTGATGAAACTGCGCAAGCGGAAATCGAGCAGGACAGTATCGCTCGACGAGCCGACCGATACCGGTGAAGACACCATGGTGCGGGAGATTGCGGTTTGGGAGGAAAATCCAGAGCAGAAGTATTCCCGCGACGAACTACGGGAGATTTTAGACAAAGCCGTGGAGAGTTTAAAGCCAGCATTCCGCACCGTTTTCGTGCTGAGAGACATCGAAGAAATGTCGACAGAAGAAACTGCTTCGGCTTTGGACATTTCCATCCCCGCGGTGAAGAGCCGGCTGCTGCGGGCGCGTTTGCAGTTGCGCGAAAAGCTAACCAAATTCTTCCGGCGAAAGGGGGACGACGTTTTTGCTTACCTGTAAAGATTTCCTGACTGAACTGGGCGACTATCTCGACGAATCCGTCGATCGGGAACTTAAGGTCAAGCTGGAACAACACGTCACCGAGTGCCCGAACTGCTTCGTGGTTTTCGATACTACGAAGAAGACGATCAAAGTCTACAAAGGGATTGAACCGCAAGTGATCCCGGAGGACATTCATGCACGGCTTATGGCGGCGCTTCATAAGAAGATGGCTGCCGGAAAGTGTCAATCGTAGTTCCGGCGGTAGTTCCGGCGGTAGTTCCAGCCGGGCATAGCCCCCGGTAAAATTCGCAGCGCCCGCACTGTGGACTCTCGCGTAATGGAAATTGCCCGGTGTCCTGCGCCTCTCGAAGCGCGATCACCGCATCACCGGCGGCGCGCAGCGCTGTTGGACTCAGGTCAATTTCGACCGCTTCGTCCGGACGCAGGAAATAGAGCCACGCCGCACCGGGGAGCCGTCCGGTGAGTTTCTGAATCGCTAGTGCATAAATTTGCAGTTGGAGCGCATAGGCATTGGCGCGATGCTGTTCTAACGGCAGCCTCACCTGATCCGTCTTATAGTCCACGATGGTGATTTGCCCCTGGTGTTCGAACCACAAATCGATCTGCCCGCGCAGCACTACGCCGTGGATCTCCATCACGAAATCGAATTCCCGTTCCACCTTGCCGGCGTGCGCTGCCTGCTGCCCCAAAGCACTGGCGTGAAACCGCGCGGCGAGCGAAACGGCGGTGGGCTCCGGGTTGGGGACGCCGCCACCGCCCAGCAGCGCGTGAACCTGGAGCCCGAATTCGCTGGCATCAAGCTCGCCCAGGTCCGCCGGTGGGAAGTCCTCCGCAGGGTCAAAACCGGGTGAAGTCCTCGGTTCCCAACGAAGATAGCGGGACAGATAATACTTCCGCGGGCACGCCGCCAACAGGCTCACCGACGTGACCGATGCGGAGGAATCGAACTGCTCATTGACGAAGGGCAGCTTCAGGATTGCCGGCTTGTTCTCCTGCGTGACGGCGGATTCCACAGGCGCAATCTGTGGCGGCTGATTGGTTAGCAGCACGCGAACGCCGTCGTGATGCCGAACCTGATTCTCCGCCAGATCGCTGGTCACGCCCAGACGTGCGCAAAGAAAGCCAGCCCATTTCGGGGCGGCCTTCTTCCCCTTTGCGAAAGAAAGCACCATGTGTTCTTTGGCGCGTGTCATGGCCACATAGAGCAGCCGGTCGTCTTCTTCGCTCTGGCGGGCCTTCTGCTGCACGCTGATGGCGGAGTAGGCCGCGTCGCCAACGCCCTTCCATCCATCCGGATCCCGCCATTTCACGCCCAAGCCGAACCCTGCGGCATAGGTGATGATAGGAAACCCATTGCCTGTGCCCTTCTGCAGTGCCGGCAGAAAGACAATGGGAAATTCCAGGCCTTTCGATTTATGAATCGTCATCAGCCGCACGGCGTTGCCGAAATCGCTCGGCGGCGCTTCCGCGTCGGGCGAGAGCTTTCCGATTTTCTCCACCAGTTCGCTAAGGGAGCCTCGAAACTCCCCGCGTATCAGACTGAGGAACTTCTCCAGATTGGCGCGGCCCCTGTCAGTGAGCGCCGATTCATAATCGGAGGAGTCAATTACGCGCCGCAGCAGCCGGTCCGGCGAAATGGAATCACGCATCAGCCGGAGTTCGGCCATTTGTTCGTGGAAGATTTCAAGCGCCCGCCGGTCTTCGGTTTCGAATTCACTGAACCGGCCGCTTAGGAATGCGTTGTGAATGGGGCCAAGCTGCCGCAGACGCCACAGGCATTCATCGCTCACACCAACCAGCGGAGAGCGCAGCACGCCGGCCAGCGCCACCTCATCGCACGGGTTCACCAGCGCGCGCAACAGCAAAACTAAATCCTTCACCTCCCGCGCTTCAAAAAATGTCCGGCCGCCAACCAGGATCGATGGAATTCCAAACTCTTCCAGCGCATCCTGCACCGGTGCCATGCCGGCATTGGTGCGGGTAAGAATTGCGATGTCGGCAAACGTCGCGGGACGTTGCGAGTCCGGCTCGCCAATCATCATGCCGCCGGCAAGCTCGGTGATCCTCTTGGCCACCCAGAGCGCTTCAATCCAGGCGGCGGCATCGGTATCTTCGGCAAACCCCGCCATTAATTCGAGACACGGCACAGGCTTCCGCGGGAACTCACGCGCTGCAGTCAGCACATGCGGGACGATGCCCGGCGAGGCGCCGGAGAAAACGTGGTTCACGCGGCTGAGCACCTCGCCACGGCTGCGGTAGTTGTCACGCAATTCGTCCACGGCCTGCTCCGCGTTTCTGATTCGATCCTGATACCCGCGGAACAACTCCGGCTCGGCATGACGGAATCGGAAGATCGATTGATTGATATCGCCCACGGCAAAGAACTTGTTGGGACGGCGCAGCAGGTCGATCAGCTTCCACTGCAGTGGGTTGGTGTCTTGCAGCTCGTCCATCAAAATGTAGTCGAAATCGTTCCGGATCTTTTCGCGCAGGCCCGCGTTACTCTCCAATAAATCGATGGCGCAGGTTTCCAGGTCCGCGAAATCCAACAGGGATCGACTGGATTTCAATACGCGGAAGCGCTCGCCGATATTTTGCAGCGCTTCGATGATGAGCTCGCGTTCGGCGGCGTAGAAATCGATCAGAAATTCTCCGCGCACTTGCTTGATTAGCACATCGATCTCATCGCGGCTTTCTTTCAACATGCTGTTCTTTACGAGAGCCCTCTTATCGAATGTTTTGGCGTTCAAGAGCTGGAAGTGCTCACGAGTTGGGACCGGATCCAGAGCCAGCATCTTTCCGGCCCACTCCGCGAACCTTGCATGTTCGGCTTGTTGGCCCGGAGTATTCGTTCGGACCGGTTCCAGCAGGATGTCGCGTAACAGGCCCCGCAAACTCCGAAGCGCATTTCCGTCGCCGGGCGGTTCCAACGCGGCGGAGTTGATTGCGGCGCCCGCCACCCGCATCGCCTCGTAGATATCGATAAGAGATTCGGCAAGGTCCGGCACGCGGCCATCGCTTTTCGTTCCTACTGCCAGGGAGCCGAGGAATCGCCGCATCCGCTCCGGGCTTTCGGCATAGATGCTTTCCAGAATCTGATCGGCCGCCTGGCGCTTCAGTACTCCGCTTACGGCCTCGTCCGCTACCTCGAAAAGCGGATCGATCCCCGCGGCGATGGCATTCTCTTTCAAGAGGCGTGTGCAAAAGGCGTGGATCGTGGAAACATACGCACGCTCAATGCGCTCTCGAGTCCCGTAGTCGTTGATAAAAGCGCTCACCAGGCGCTGCTTAATTTCGGTGGCAGCCTTTTCGGTGAACGTAATTGCCAGGATGCGTTTCGGTTCGATAGCAAGATCCCGAACCAGCCAACAGAACCGTTCAATCAACACGCTGGTCTTGCCTGACCCCGGCCCCGCCACCACGCACACATCCTGGTGCAGCCGGTGCGCGGCGTTAATCTGTTTCCCGCTCAAACTCATTGCCGGCCCCTCCTCTGCCCTTCTGCGCCGCGATGGTTTCCACCCTACAGGCGATTGCGAACGAACAGTAATCGCACTTGGCGGTGTCCGCTGGAGCCGGGTTGATACGCCCGTCGTGAATCTGTCCGATGGCGGTGACCGCAACGTCGATAGACTGCCGCACGACGCCGTTCAGTGCCTCTGCACTGCATTCGTTCTTCAGGTCGGGAAATGCGCCGTCAGCCACCCAGCCGCCGAACGAGGCCTCGCCGCGGAATCCCGCGTAGACCATGCCGGCGGGTTGGCAGCCGCCGGCCCGCAACGCACGCAGATAGATTCCCCCCTGTACAAGGTGTCCCCGATCATAGGCGGCTACCAGGTCTTTGATGCCCTGCGCACTCTTGTATTTGTAGTCCACCACCAGTGCCCTGCCCTGTTCGTCCACGTCGATGCGGTCGATTCGGCCGGTGACTGTAACGCCGCCCGGAAGCTCCATCCGGATTGCGCGTTCAAATTCGGACTTCGCGGTGCGGGGTAACTTTTTCGCAGTGGCGAAGATTTCCAGATTCCGAAGCAGTTCCGTGCGCACCGCTTCGGCGCGGTATCCGTCCGGCACTCGTACTTTCTTGCAGGCCTCCACCCACGCGGACCGGAACGCGACCGCCAGCGATTGCCCGGTACTGTACATGCGCTGCAATGTGTCGTGCGCGATGGTTCCCTGCAGCCTGGGATCGAGGCGGTCTTCCGCCGCCAATGGCGGCTCTTGCAATTGCAGCGTGGACTGAGCGAAGAACTGGAACGGGCATTGCAGAAAAGTTTCAAGCGCGGTGGCTCTGATCGACGTGTAGCGGGACTTCAGCACCGCGCGCAGCCCCTCATCGTAAATACTCACCGTCGAGATGGGCCGCGGCGCGCGCGCCGGCGCGGGTCTGCAACGGGCCGCGGGCTGCGGCATCAAACTATACTGTTCCCGTAGTTTCTCCAGGAAGAATGACGGCAAGTTCGCATCGCCTTTCGCATTGAGCAGTGGATAGCTGAGCACCAGCGAAGAAGTGGCGCGGCTGGTGGCAAGGTCGAAGAGAAACTGCTCTTCGTCATGCCTGTCGGAGGAAGTTCGCAGCGAGATGCCTGCTTCGCGGAGCCGCAACCGCACTGGATCGGAGAGCAAGGGGCTTTGCGAATGGTGCTTCGGAAATTGCTTTTCGAGTAGTCCGCACAGGAAGATTACAGGCAGTTTCCATTGCCGCGCTTCGTAGGCATCCATCACATGAACGACGTTGCGGCGGTTGTCCGGAATCCGCAATGTGGCGGCGTCGAGTACCGTCTTGAGCTTCTGCCAGTACTCCAAACAGACCAGGCTTTCCGCCGGATCGAGGATTGCTCCGAGTTCGTCCACACTTGCTTCGAAACCAGCCAGGGCGGCCGCCTGTGCCCGCCAGATTGCAATCCACTCCGGGGCAGCGGCGTCGCTTAGTTCCGGCGCCGGAAACAGCGCGGTAAGACCGCGGAACCTCGCCGTCCATTCGCGCGCCGTTACTGGCGCGGTCCTCCATCCTTCCAGCCGCTGCAGTTGGCCTAATATCCTTTCGTACTTGCCGTCCGCCAATAGCCGCAGCGCCGGCAGTCCTGTGTTCGGGAGTGCGGCACGAATGGCGTATTCAAACTCGCCCGCCGCGGCATCCACGGGAAGGCCGCCCTTGCCCAGCGCGGAGATTGTGGCTCCGTGCTCCCAACCGCTCAGCATCGCCTCCACCAGCGCCGCCAGAAATGCTGTAACGGGATTCTCAGCCAGCGGCCCGCCGAAGTAGAATCTCGCCGGAATCCCGAACCGTTCCAGCGCGCATCGCAGCACCTTGCCGCCGGGATGCTCACTGCGGACCACAATGCCGATCTCCCGAAACTCGCGTCCGGCGTCCCGTTCGGCAAGAATCCGCCTGGCGATCTCCTCCGCTTCCTGGTCCGCCGTGGCCGTTGTCACCAGAACGCGGTTGACGTGGACCGGCGCTTCGGCGTGACATGCAAGCTCCTCACACCCCATCTTCCGCAGAGCAGCCAGCGTGTCCGCGGTTCCCTTCCAGGATGGAAGCGAAAGCAGGACTTCGCTGTGCATCCCCAGGGCGCCCACAACGGCAAGTTCAGGGCGCGTGAACGAGAAGAATCCGTGGAACATTACACTGGGGAGGACGGGAACGCGCTGCGCCGCCGCCCGTAGCCGCTGTGCGGGAAAGTGCCACCCGCGCTCCGCGGCTTCGTCCTCCACGTGCCTGAAGATTGCCGTAAATTCGTTGAGCTCTCCGTGCCGCCGCAGATCCCGCGAGGAGTAACCAGCGGCGGCGAGCTCCTGAATCTGGTCCATCACCGACTTGCGGAAGCCTGGATACTTCGCGACCCTCTCAAACTCCTGGAGCGGGATGCGGGTGAGCGTATCTTCCACCAGCAGTTCCAGAGCCGCGTTGGACACCGGCGGCAGGTCCGGAATCAGGGATTCAACGAACTTGGAGAAAGTGACGATGGCGCCCGGGCGAAAGACGAATCCCTCACGAGCGAGTTGATTCCGCGCGTGCTCCGCCATGGTATTGGTTGGGACGATGAGCCTGAATTCGACCCGCCGGCGTAGCAACGTACGGACGCGATCGAGAATGTACCGCGTCTTTCCTGAACGCGGACGGCCGGTAAGCACTCGCATGACTGGCCCAAGTATACCGAGGCGTCCTAAGCGAGTGAAATAGCGTCGAGCATGGGGTGAATTTGAATAGTCCCGCTATCGAAGCCGGATTGCCGGAGAAGCAGCCGCAGCTCTTCCAGCCGCAACTCGTAGGCGGGGAATTCCACCACGGTCGGCCGCCCATGATAGATCTGGGGGTTAATGGGGAAACTCACGGCGGCGAGCGACTCGAGCAGGTCCTCCAGCAATCGCGGCTCAACACTCACGCGAACGGAAACCAGTTCGCCTTCTCTTCCCGACAGGGAATGTAGTTCAGAAGATGGATCTGACCGAAAGCCCACAAAACCTCCAGAGCGATTCGGCCGGAAATGAAAAAACCCTGGACGGAAGCCAGGGCCAAGACTGTCCGGAGACGTCTCGCCTTTAGCATTTTTTTACGTGGTCGCAATTAGCTGAACCCGAAACCGCTCCGGATCCTAAATTAATCCACGTCGCTACTACAGTAACATCGAACGCGGCGCTTTTCAATAACAAAAACAACCGGAAAAACAACCGCGCCTCTAGCGGAGTTGTTTCGCTTGCAAATCCGTAAGCATGCGCACGAACTTCTGTTTCTGGTCCTCGCGCAAGAGTTTCAGGATACGATTTTTCCCGGTGGCGCGGACGTCGTCCATCTGGGCTTGGAGGGTCTGGTAGTACATCACGAAATCGTCGAGGACTATTTCAATCTCGCCGGCCTGCTGCGGCGTCAGATCGAGTTCCTTCTTGAATCGCTGGAGAGAAATTTCCCGACCGCCTTCGTTCCAAAATGGACCTGCTTTATGACGTTCCGGAGACATCCCGAAACGCGCGCCCACCGCGCCAGCCACCGCACCCGATAGGAAGACAAACAACAGAGTGTAAATAATCCGCGGATTCTTCCAGGGGACCGGATTCATCGCTTACTCTTGAAACGTAGCGAGGTTCACCAGTATCGCCTCGCGGTCCTTCTGCGGATCGGTTCCCACTTCAGTGGGATGCGGATCGTTGCTCATCAGCATTTCCGGAGAGGAGTTGGCAAGTTGCTGGTCGTTGGTGGTGGTGGTGGACGAAACAAAGTAGGTACCCAGCAGCACGACGAACGTAAGCGAGGCATATGCCAGGCGCTTGGCGAACATCGACTCGCCGAAGATGTTCCAGATCGAGGGCTTGACCTGTGTTTCGATGCGGCTCATCACGCGGGCGTAAAACGCGGCGTCCGGTACAATTTCTTCAGTGGACTTCAACAACTTGAACAGTTCCGCTTGCTTCTTCATCTCCACCGCCTCGGCGTTGCATGCCAGGCAATGCGCCAAGTGCTGTTCCACGTCCGGCAAAGAATCTCCGCCGTGCAGGTAATCTTCAATGCGTCCCTTCAAAGGCTCATGCATATCTTCTTCCCCAAGTGAACAACAGTGAACACTGAATAGCGAATCTTTATCCGCTCTAAATCCGTTCCCACTACGCTACGTTTCCTTCAAGCGGTTAGCGTGCCGCCGGTGCGCATCAAGCGCTGGGCTGCCTTCAACAATTTCTGCCTCGTACGGAAAAGCTTTACCTTAATTGTATTCTCGTTCATCCCGGTCATTTGCGCCAGTTCTTCCACCGAATGACCCTCCACCTCTTTCAACATGATCAGGCTGCGGTCCTCATCCGACACTTTTGAGAGAAGCTTGCCGATCAGGTCCCGCTTTTCCAGTGTGGAATCCACGTTCGGCCGTTGATCGCGCGCAGTCTCCGAGTTCTCCATGCGCATGGCGTCTTCTTCACTGAAATCGCTCTCGTAAACCAGCTTCCGGACCCGTTTCTTGCGCAGATAGTCGTAGCACTCATTCACAGTAATCTTGTAGATCCAGGTGAGTAGGGAACTGCGGAAATCGAAGTTGCCGATCGAGAAGTAGATTTTGGCAAACACCTGCTGGGCGATGTCTTCCGCATCGTTGTGATTGCGGAGTATGCCGTAGATGATGGAGAAGACTTTCGTCTGGTAGCGCTGGACGATTTCGCGGAACGCCATCTCATCCCTTGCCTGGACGCGCCGGACCAGAACGGCTTCCTCAGAGTTTCGGTGATCCACTCTCGCCTTTGTACGAGTTTCCCCGCTGGTTACGGGGAACGGAAGAACGCCGCTCAAGGTATTCATAACACGTGAGACGCGTCCTGACTTTTCCCGGTTCCAACGGAATTTCCGACCGTTCCCGGTGCACCGCCTCGCTGCGCGCGCCCGATTCTGCAATAACATACCAGATTTCAGCATCGTTCGGGAAGCTATCTCCATCCATAGCAGTAGAATTTTCGATCCAGACCTTGTAGAATGAAATGGAGTACGCATTCATGGCGGAGGTAAACCAATGGTTCAATTGACAGAAACGGCAGTGGGCAAGGTGAGGGAGATCCTGGACGGCCAGGAACCGAAACCCGCAGGGCTCAGAATTTCCGTCGTCGGCGGCGGATGCTCTGGATTCAGTTACTCGATGGCGTTCGAAAACAGCCCGAACATGCTGGATAAGACTTACAATTTCAGCGGCCTGAAGGTCTTCATCGACCAGGCGAGCATGCTCTACCTGGACGGTGCCGAGGTAGACTACGTGGAGTCGCTGGAAGGTTCCGGATTCAAGTTCAGCAACCCCCAGGTGAAGTCCACTTGCGGTTGCGGCAGTTCGTTCAGCGTCTAGGATCTCAGCGTCTAAGCATCCGGACGGCGAAACTAAGCAAAAAAGAGCTCGGGAGTGGCAAATTGCCGTTCCGGGCTCTTTTTTGCTTCCAGAGATCGTATAGCGTCCGGCTAAACCTTCTCGGCGCGGCCCCGCCGCTTTCGACCGAAGCCGAGAAACCCCATGGCTCCCAGCCCTATTCCAAGTGTTTGCCAAGCTGCGGGTTCCGGCAAAGCGAGGATCGGCGCCGTGAGCAAAGTTGCTCCCAAATCTCGAAGCGGTGTAGTACTGAATTGCACGTTGGACGCCGAGTACAGAGGAGTCTCGGTTCCGCTCAGATTGGCCGTGAACCAATTTCCAGTAGTAGAATCCTGTGTGTACAAGAACGAATTCGTCGGATCCAGAGAGATCTGCCGGACGGCAAACGTAGGCGACAAGGTACGAATTTGCGCCGGCGTTGGCCCGGAGATAATGGAAGAGAAGAGCCCGTAGTTCGAAGAGCCGTAAAGTACTCCGGAATTAGATATAGCGATATCTCCAAAGTAAAATGCTGTCAACGCAGTGCCATCAAAGTTGGCGAACGTGTCCACGTTGGCGATGAGCGGAAAGTTCGGAATACTGAAATCCATAGTTGCCCGGACAAGGGTATCCGTGCCATCCTGCACATACCAGTAGGCGCCGTTGTAGAACGAGGCGTTGGAATTGAACCCCGAAGGAAGCGGTTGTCCGAATAAAACGCTTTGTGTGTTGTTCGCACGCTTCCATAAGTACAGATTGGAGTCTTTCGGATTGCGGTAATACAGGAGTCCGTTCACATCGTCCCAAGCCACTCCGTTTAGCAATCCAGTAAGTCCGGTGTCGAAAACAACGGAATCGATAAAATTGGTTAGATTCACCTGGTGGATCTTGCCGTCATCCGAGACTCCGTAAAGATACGATCCTGCCACCGCGTTTGGCGCTGTCCATAAAAAGGCAGCAAATGCCGCGAGGCACAATCCACGGGCGCCCATCACTTCGTGCCGCCGGAAACTTGCATGAAACAGAATGTAACTTCACGCCGATACGTGAACAGACAGGAGTGACGCATACAGGTACTATACCCTCGAAGGTGAGCAGTGTCAATAATTTCAAACTTACTTTTTTGCGGGTATCTTCATGGTACTCAGTCATTTAAGCCTATACCCCTAGCCACCCGCTTCGAATACCCTTAGGGTCTAGTACCTTTGGATAAAACAAAAGTACTAGAGGCCTGCCGGCGGACCATAGGAGGCTGCTTGCATCTGGTCTGGTCTTGTCTTTCGTCGAAATCTGGAGGATTATCAAGGGAAGGTTCGCGCATTAGGCAAATTTTCACATTTTCGGGGTCGATTCTGAAGTCAAAATGAAACTCGAGCACTTACTTACAGAGCAGCCGAATCCTGCGTCCGCTGCTATTGATTCGCTTCCCACGGGCGCGATTCTCCGCGTTATCAATGCGGAGGACCAGCGGATTGCCGATTCGGTGAAGAAGGAGATTCCAAGGATTGCGCTGGCGGTGGACGCAATTGCCGCCGCTATGAAGAAGGGTGGAAGACTGTTCTACATTGGAGCGGGCACCAGCGGGCGGCTCGGCGTACTGGATGCGGCCGAATGTCCACCCACCTTTAGCGTCCCCTATGAATTGGTCCAGGGTATCATCGCCGGCGGCGAAAGCGCGCTTTCGAAGGCTACCGAGGCGACCGAAGACGACCCTGCCATGGGGGAACGCGACCTGATAGCACGCGGTTTTATGGCGGCGGACGTATTAGTAGGCATCGCCGCCAGCGGGCGGACTCCCTATGTACTGGGTGCGGTGCGGAAAGCGCGGGAGCTTGGCGCCCTCACGGTTGGTATTTCATGCACGCCCGCATCGGAGCTGTCGGCCGCGGTGCAAATCCCCATTGAACCGCTTCCCGGACCGGAGGTAGTGGCCGGTTCGACGCGGATGAAGGCCGGCACGGCGACCAAGCTGGTGCTAAACATGCTTAGTACGGCCACCATGATTCGTCTGGGCCACGTTTACGGCAACTTGATGGTGAACGTTCAGCCCAAGAACGGGAAATTGGCGGACCGCGCCGCGAGGATTGTCGCGCAGGCTGCTAACATCGAGTATTCGCGTGCGGCTGAGTTGCTGCAAGAGGCAGGGAGCGTGAAAACAGCCATTGTGATGGCGAAACGCAACCTGCGGAAGCCCGAGGCCGAGCGGCTGCTGCAGGCGGCCGGGGGCCGGGTGAGAGCGGCGCTGGAATCCTGATTTATTCGATAATATGGAAAAGTTTCTAATTGAAGGTGGGGCGCGGCTCACGGGAGAGATCTCCACCAGCGGATCGAAAAACTCCGCTCTTCCGGCGCTGGCCGCCTGTTTACTCACCGGGGAGCCGGTGACGCTTCATCGCATCCCCAGAGTGCGCGATATCCGCACCATGGAAAAGTTGATGGGCTACATCGGGGCGACCATCAAGGAAACGCCCGGCGGGCCGCATACCATTCACGCCGCCCAAATTGTGGATCCGTCCGCGCCGTACGATCTGGTGAAGACGATGCGCGCGTCGAGCCTGGTGTTGGGGCCGCTGCTTGCGCGGACCGGCCGCGCGCGGGTTTCGCTGCCGGGCGGTTGCGCGATTGGCGCAAGACCCATCAACCTGCACGTGAGCGGACTGGAGCGGTTAGGCGCGGAAACGCGGCAGGAGTTTGGCTACATCGAGGCAGTCGCGCCGCAAGGCGGCCTTCGCGGCGCCACCATTCACTTCGACCGCATCAGCGTGACAGGGACCGAAGACCTGCTGATGGCGGCAACCCTTGCCAGGGGCGAGACAATCTTGGAGAACGCCGCGCGGGAACCGGAAGTAGCGGATCTGGCGGATTTGCTGGTGAAGATGGGAGCCAGAATTGACGGTGCGGGGACTTCCACGATTCGCATTACCGGCGTGGATCGATTGCATGGGGCCGAGCACACCATCATCCCGGACCGGATTGAGGCGGGAACGTTTCTGATCGCCGGGGCGATGACCCGGGGCGACTTGACGATCAGCGGCTGCGAGCCGAAACATCTCACTGCGCTGATCGTGAAAATGCGCCAGGCCGGCGTTGAGATCGGTGAAGTGTCGCCGGATGCGCTGCGGGTGCGGGTGCCGAATGGTCTGCACTCGGTGGATATGACCACTGAGGAATACCCCGGCTTCGCCACCGACTTGCAAGCGCAATACATGGCGCTGATGACCCAAGCGGACGGCATCTCGTTCATTACCGAAACGATCTTCGAGAACCGTTTTATGCACGTTCAGGAACTGGCGCGCATGGGCGCCAATATCCGGATTGAAGGGCGCCAGGCGGTGGTAGCGGGATTGCGGGAACTGACGGGCGCGCAGGTGATTGCGTCCGACCTCCGCGCCAGCGCCTCGCTGGTTCTGGCCGCTCTGGTGGCGCGCGGGCAGACGGCGATTGACCGCGTCTATCACATCGACAGAGGCTATGAGAGCATAGAGGCGAAGCTGAATGGCGCCGGCGCCAAAATTCGGCGGGTGGAGGAGCTATGAGCACCCCGGCAAAGCATCACAACGCGGGCTTTCTGGCGCTGGTGACGGACGCTAAATCGCGCGTGAAGGAAATCGATATCGAAGAGTACCGGCGCATGGCCATTAGCGGGGAAGAGTTTCTCACCGTTGATGTGCGCGAGGAGAGCGAGTGGGCCGCGGGTCGCGCCGCAGGCGCGATCCACCTTGGGAAGGGAACGATTGAACGCGATGTTGAAACCAGGATCCCCGATAAAGCGGCGGCGCTGGTGTTGTATTGCGGCGGAGGCTACCGGTCGGCATTGGCCGCGGATGCCATTCAAAAAATGGGTTATTCGAACGTTCTCTCGCTCAACGGCGGATGGCGGGCCTACGAAGGCGCAAAACTGCCTATTGAGAAGTAACTCAGTACAGAATCATCTGAAAACCGCGGTAGATCACGTAGCCCCAAACTCCAATTTCCACCGTTTTCACCAGCCGGATAAAGAACGTGTTCATGAACTCGAACCGCAGCAGGAAGCCTGCGCCTAACCCCACGAGAATGATGTTGAGGTTGTAGGTTTCCTCTTCCCGCACCAGGGTGAACGCGAAGGCCAGCAGCCAGTAGATCAACGGCCAGTTGTTGTCGAGCGGCCTCTTGTTCCGGACGCCCGCCATGAAGATGCTGAGCGCGATCAGCAACAACACGGTGACGGAAAAGTTTGTAGCTCGAAAGCTCATGGTTTAGAAAGCCCACGTCACACTGGTAAAGCCGGTGTGCGCCTTATAGTTCTGACGATCGTAAAATTCTTCGTTGTAACGATAATACTGATACCCGGCGTTCCATCTCAATTTTGGTGTCAACTTAATCGAAAGACGGGCGAGTGGGGAATCGAACGAAAGCGGGAACGTCTGCGCGAAATAGAACGGATCGGGGCTTAGCAAGAAAGTGGAGGGAAGGGAGGGAAGAGAGCGGCCGTCGCCCAAATCCTGTACACGGTTATAGCCGACATAGATCTCCGCGCGCTTCCTCACGTTGAACCGCGCGCTCAAGTTTACGGCGTGAATGTTGCTGATATAGACCTGATTGGCCTTCACGAGATCACCTTGCAGGAAATAGG
>JANXXV010000555.1 GCA_025350445.1 Bryobacteraceae bacterium
GCCGAAGATTTCCACCGCGCGCGAAGCCACCGTCTCGGCAATCTGCGAGCTGAAGTATTTTGCCATCGCCGCCTCCGTCACGAACGGCAAGCCGGCGTCGCGAAGCCGCGCGGCGTTATAAACCAGCAGCCGGGCTGCTTCCACGTCCACCGCCATTTGAGCGATCTCAAACTGCACGCCCTGGTACTCCGCAATCGCCTTCCCGAACTGCTTCCGTTGCCGGGCGTAAGCCACCGCGTGGTCCAGCGCTCCGCGCGCCAGGCCCAGCATTTGGCCACCGATGGCGATGCGGCCTTCGTTCAACGTCTCAATTGCGATCTTATACCCCTTCCCCAGCTCGCCGACCACGTTCGCGGCCGGCACGCGGCAATCGTCCAGAATCAACTCGCACGTGGACGAAGCGCGGATTCCCAACTTGTCTTCCTTTTTGCCCACGCGGAAACCGGGGAAGTCCCGTTCAATGAGAAAACAGGTGATGCCCTTGTAACCCGCCTCCGGATTCAGGGTAGCGAACAGCAGATACACACCCGCCTCGGCCGCGTTGGTGATCCAAAGCTTCCGGCCATTGAGCACGTAGTGATCGCCATCCTGCACGGCCTGCGTCTGCAGCGCAAAGGCGTCCGATCCTGACCCGGCCTCGGAAAGCGCATACGAACCCACTACATTTTCCGCCATTCGCGGCAGGTAGCGCTGCTTCTGTTCCGCGTTCGCCCAACGGATCAGCGCGTTGTTCACCAGCGTGTTCTGCACGTCCACCACTACGGATGCTGAAGGGTCCACCGCTGCCAGTTCTTCCACTGCCAGCACGGCCTGGAAGAAGGAACCGCCTTGCCCGCCGTATTCTTCCGGGACTTCAATTGCCATCAGCCCCATCTCGAACAGCTTGGCCAGAAGGTCCTTGCGAAACGTGCTGGTCTCGTCCATTTCCCGCACGTACGGTCCGATCTGTTCCCGCGCGAACCGCCGCACGGACAACTGGAACATCCGCTCTTCTTCAGTCAATTGCGTCAACGGCTGCATAGTTTATTAGTCTAACGCTGCTTTGGCGCCCCCGCCAGAGGATATTCCAGGCTCTCAAACAGCCAGTCGCGATTCTTGCGGACGTCCGCGGTCAGCAGTTCACACAGCGCTTCCCGTTGTTCGAACAGCCGGTATCCGGACTGCGGCCGCAGATAGCCCTTCGCCCGCGCGTCCCGATCAAACAGAGCTTCCCCGCCATGCTTCTCCACTTCACGGGCGTACCGGTCGCGATTGTCCAGCAGAGCCTTCACCAGAAACGGCATCACCATGGAATAGTCGGCCTGCATGCTTTCTGTCGCCTGCTGGTAGGTGTCTTTATCCACCTTGCCCCACGTCACTGCTTCCGCCGGAGGACAAGAGGATAGCGATCCATCGGTGACCGGCGCGGTGACGATCTGCACGTCGAAGTGGTAGCCGCGCACGTCCGGCAATCCCAGCACCTGACCCAAGGCAGGCTCCGGCTGCAGGTTGTAATTCTTCGGAACACCGCCGCCCAGCACCAGCGTTGCCAGGGCTTTCACCGGATGATCGAAGAGTCCCCAGCGGTGATACGCGCAAGCCTCAAAGACTTCCGCGTGAAGGTCCAGATCGAACTTGTGCTCTTCCGTCAAGCCCGCCTTGTGCATGGCCCAAAGCTTCATGGAATTCAGAAAAACACTGCCGTCCGCCGGTGCGCCAACAAACACGGGGATAGAGAGCCGGTTACAGGTAGACAGTAATCCTGACGGCACTCCGTTCTTCCGTTCCTGCGCATCGTAGTAGGCGCCGAGACGGTGGCGCATTTCCGTGCCGGTCATCTTGCGTTGGAATTCCGGCAGCGTCAGGCACGCCGTCAGGAAGCGGTCCTGATCTAGCAGCACCCCTTCGTCGAAGGCCATATCGGTTACGCGAATGGTCTTGTCGTCCCGCAGCGCTCCGTCGTCGCCGAAGATCGGTACTTCATGGATCGGGCCGTCGCGATAAGCATCCAGGCTACGGTGGCCGTCGTGGTAACAGACCGCATCGGTCGTGCTCACGTACGCTATCCAGCCGGTTTCAAGCAACGGAATCATCCAGGACAAATGCTGACCGGAAACCGTAACGGGCCCCGCCACGGAAAGCGTGATTGGACACCCCATGCCAATTGCTTGATCGAGGATGGCGTAGATACGCCGCAGGTACGCGCCGCCGAACGCCGGCAGGCAGTGCGTAAACAGCTCATGGAGCGTGGCGCATTCGTCCACGCGTTTGACATTCACTTGCCGGCGCTTGGCGGGTTGGGCGTTTGAGGGTTCAGAGGGTGTGGCACACGGGTGCCGGTTCATAGACATTTCAGTCTCGACCATAACACGCGCGATTCCCAGTGCAGTGCCTACTAGCGCCGGCAGATTCAGCTTGCCGGTTACGGCTCCAACAAAAGTTGCCGCATCTTAGCCAACTCCTCATCACTGATGTGCAATTGGTTCTTGCGATACGCATCAAACGAGCCGAACCGTTCGTCGATCACCCTGAACGTGGAATCCATTACCTCCCGCTTCATCGCCAAGCGAACGCGAAGCGATTGCGGATCGGGCCGCGCCGATAAGTTCATGCTTTTTTGCGTGTCCGACGCCATCCTCTCGAGATTCGCATCCGACAACAGATACTTCCCGGTGAGCAAATAATCTTCCACAACGGTCTCACGCGGGACGCCCAGCATCGTCAGCAACAACGCAGCAAACGTTCCCGTTCGATCCCGTCCCGCGGAACAGTGCAGCATCAGCGGCGTCTGCGCGGCGGCCAACTGGTGAAATGCCCGATCGTATTGCCCGGCATAATCGGCGATGAACATCTCATCACCGCGCGTCTCAGACACGACGCTGCTTTGTGAAGCCGCCGCATTCTTAGGGTCGAAGCTGACCGAAGCATTCCGAATCATCTCCTCGGATCCGATCGGCAGCAGCAGAAATCGCGGTTCCGGGCCCTTCCACTCCGTCGGTTGCCGTTTCCGTTCGAAGTCCGTCCGCACATCGCAAATCACCTTCAGTCCGATACTCGCCAGGTACGTATAGTCGCCTTCGGTGAGGCCGGCAAGATTGCTGGACCGGAAAACCTTGCCCCATCGGACATACTTGCCATCACTGGTGCGGTAGCCGCCGAGGCCGCGAAACTTCGCGGCCCCCTCCAGAGGCAACCCGCGCGTGGTTACCGTGCGGATGTCACCCTTTACAGGCTTCAGATGAAAGTACATCCGCTTGCCTGTTTCCGGTACTCGAATCTCAGCCGGCGACGATTGGATCTTCCCCACCAACTTCCCTGCCGCGGTCGACGCCGGATTCCCGTCAACGAACACTTGAACCGGTCCCGCCTGGTTCGAGTGGTAACGAATCCGGTAAACCCCAGGTGTTACACGTTCAGCGGAGACATTCTCAATGCCGCCAGAGGATAGCGCAAGCGCGGCTAGTGCAAGTATCGATATCGTGATTATCCTTCAGGGGGATCGGGAGAAGGCCCGCCAGACGAAGGATTGCGCGCCTGGCGGGGTGCGCCAGCCTACCCGCCGTATTGAAAAATAAGAAGCGCAAACGTTTGGGCCGCGCCTGCGGCAAACCGGCCCACCGCGCCAGAGCCCTCCCCGAAGGATGCCTCATCGTTGCATCGCTGCCTCTGCTAGATTTTATATACCGCGCCACCTATCCCGTGCGGCACGCGTTTTCACCGCGGCACGAAGTACCGTGGGAACGCGCCGACACGCCGTTGAGTGCCCGGTGCTTGTCGCTTTGAACGGCAGTGCTTCTGCGTCTACGCTTGTTTCAGGGATACAGCCGCGTCTACCAACAGATAAGCCTTTAACAATGAATTTGATACCCTCCGAATCCGCTCGAGAGTATATGACGTATTAGCACTCATTCCAATATTGATGAGGTGCCGGGCCGGTTCCATCACGTCGGCATCCTCTGCCACAGCGCCTGGATGCTTCCGCTCGTATTCCTTAAACAAATCCTCAACTGAGTCGAAAGCCATTGCTAAAGATGCCTGCAATTCCGCCTGATTACCCACCGCCGCCGCTGTACTTGCGAGAACAATCAGCAGCGGCAGGTTCTTGGCAAGGTCCTCATCGGTGGTGCTCTTTGAAATCTCTTTGGAGAGGCGCGCCGCGGAAACCGCACTGTACTTCCCAGCAGAATCCGCGACGGTCATAATCGCCGCCGATCGCAGACTTGGGTCTTGGATGCGCCGTGCTAATTCAAATGCCTTGATGGGATCTTTCTCCACCGCTTGCCCGACCTGATCGAGGAGGCCGCGATCTTCGACAATACCGGCCGCTTTCGTGGCCTGCGCAACGCCTGTCTCCCCGTTGGCAGTAAGGACATTAACTTCTTGAACCTTCAGTATTCGAAAATCCTCCCCGGCGGAGGCGGCAAACGCAGGCCCCAATTTAATAATTTCCTTGACGTGTTCAGCAGCAATATCCAAAAGCCAAGGCATTATTTGCAGGACAAGCAGCTCATTCCGCTTGTGAAGCTGGAAGCGGCCTTTGGTAGTTTCCACATTTGCGAGGAACGCACCTTCCCGCGAAGCATCGCCGGAGCTGGTAAGTCTAGGAAGCAGCACGTCAATTGCAAGCCGCTGAGACACATCCGAGAGATCGCCCCAGACGGCTTTCAGAAATGCGACGAATTCGACGTTGGATGCCGCCGATGACGAGTCGACCGCGGCTCTTGCTATCTCACTCAACCAGGCGTTACCCCTGGGCGGGTCCGCCCTCAGCACGTCTTGCAGAACTGAGGAAACCGCCAGAAATGGATACTGGCCGTTTGCCGCGAATGACTGTGCCAGCGAGCGAATCGCAGCCAGTCGTTTCTCATCCTTGCCCTTCTTCCAATACTCCTTTAATATCTGGCGTGCACCATGCGCCCGGAGGTCCTCACGCAGAATCCCGGCGCTATCGCGTAGCGGAGAATCCATGAAACCGAGCATCTCAAATGCTTTTTCCGGGTCGACCTTCGACAACTGCGCTAGCGCGTTCTTTTGGAGCGCTCCGCGGTCCCAGGAGAAGGGCAATTGGAAGCTCTGCCAGAACACCTCGCTTGACCAGCGCCCCGCTTTGTCCGCGTCGATTGGCAGCGCCTCCGCCGCCAGCAGTAGTTGAAGGCGTTGAGATTGATATGGAACAAAATCCGCCGCTAATTGGTGGCTTTCTTCCAGAAGCGAAGCCGGCGTTACCGTCGCTGGCATTCCTGAGGCGGATATTGGCACCGACTTAATCTGGCCATGCACAATTTGCGCTAGCGCCACGGCCAGACCCAACAACGGAATACATCTCATAATTCGGCCTTTGGCCCTTTTCTCCGGTCATGGTTAGTGATATTTTGCGGAACGAAAATCTTGTCGTAGGGAACCAAAGCAACTTTAATCACCCGAACACGCCGGATGGCAAGAATTGTAAAACCAGGCAACCGCTCAAATTCCCAACCCGCCATGGCACAAGACAACCCTGGCGATACGCCGTTTATGCTCCCAATTTCACTCCCGTTTCGGATGTCGGATTTATGAGCCGGTGATCCCGGTATGGCTGCATCCACCATGAGTTTGCCCGAACTCGGTCGCAGTAAAAGGCCCGGATGCAAATCTGCAGCGGGCTGCGGTGCCGTAATAAAACGGTCCTTTGATTGAGAACAGATTGGGTTCGTGCAATTGGCGAAGTTTCCGGTGTGGTCGGGTGAAGCTAACCAGCCAGACAGGAAGATTAAGTTGAAATCGTTGCAACTGAGACAACTTTGCTGCGCGCTTAAGGTGGTAAACGGCAACAGATATAATAAAGAGATTGAAAATGCTTTTAGGCCCTTAATCATGCGGGAGGTTAGCATGGATCCGAAAACAAGTCAATGGTCGATATCGAGTGGTCAGGGCAAAGAAGAAATGTCCTATTGTGACGGGTATCTGTAGAAGGCGGTTTAATCGGTTGCAGAGGATTGCGTACGTTCAAGGGCACGTTCTCGACAAAGCTGCTTTCCACGACTTTCCCCCCCGATCCGCCCGTTCGGTCCGCAGCACGGGCGAGGACGCAGTAACGGTGACACTCTCACTCACCTGCTTCAACTGGAGGGTCACGTTGATTACCGGAGAAGCGCCAACTTCGCGCCGGATCCCGGTTACCGTAGCGACACCGAACCCAGGCGCCTCTGCCGTGAGCTGATAGTCGCCTGGCGATAGTGGGGGCAGCAGAGACAACCCGCTCTCGTTACTGGTCGAGCGGCTTTCCACACTGGTTCGCTTATTTTGAAGCACGATCGCAGTGTTGCTCACCGGTGCGCTTTGCTCGTCGCGAATCAGGCCGCTGACGCTTGCGCTTTGAGAAAATGCACAGGGAACCGCGCAGAGACATCCTGACGCCGCACCGCAGAGACTTTTCCATTCCCTGACTCTAGGCCGCGGGTATTAACGGAAGATGACTCTACGGTGAACTTCCAGTGACGCCGCAGGAATGCCGCGCGCTGAAAAGTCCGTTAGTTCTTCACCGCGACAAAAAGCGGTTGAGCCAACGCGTCCCCATTCACCGTAACGTTCAGCGGCACATCGCCATCCGCAACGCTGGCGGGAACCACAACGTTGAACTGATACACACCAACCAAC
>JANXXV010000557.1 GCA_025350445.1 Bryobacteraceae bacterium
GATCCTGACAGTCACACCTCGCGACAGCCGCTGACTAAGGTTTTCAGGAGAGCCGGATGCGGGAAATCTGCATGTCCGGTTCGACGAGGGGACAGTAGGTCACACTGTGTCGCCTACTGTCCTACTCTACCGGCCAATAATTATTCGCCGCCCGGTATTAGCTCCCGATCGACGCCGGTTAACGCAGATTTTGCGCGGAACCGCAGTGTTCGATCTGTCCAGCTATTTCTTGGACACTACACTAGCTGGATAGCTCCGCCCCTGAAGGAAGTACGCCTATCCGCGCTCATCGGCGTGCATCGGCGGCTAAAAAAGGCGCTTTGGTCGCCGATAACGGAGACGAAAACGGATAACATTCCCCGTAGGCAAATTCACGTTCCCGCCCCAACCACATTTATTTCTCCCTCCAAATCAACATCATCCCAAAAAAAGCAAGCCACTCCGCAAGCTCCCGGACCTACCCTGAACAAGAAATGTGAGGTGGAAAGCAGATGATCTCTGAAGCAAAGTTAGCAGCGAACCGGCGCAACGCCCAGCGGTCCACCGGACCGCGCACTCCCGAAGGCAAAGCCCGAAGTGCGTCCAATTCTACAACCCACAATCTCCGCTCCCGCAAGCCCCAAACGCTAACGCCCGAAGACCATCAAGCCATCACCCAAATCGCACATCAGTTCCGCCGCGAAGCCAACCCGCAAACGCCAACCGAAGAAGAAGTCCTGCAAGCCTTCGCAACCGCCGTCCACATCCGTGCCCAGGTCGAACACGCGCTCGACGAAGCATTTTGTACCAACGAACCCACCGCGCTCAAATATCTGGATCGCCCCTACACCGCCGCCCTAACCCGATTCAATCGCGCCTTCGATGCCTACAAACAACTCCTGCACAGGATTTGTACCAACGAACCCACGAACTCATTTCTCAATAGCAGCCGCGGCCATAGCCAAAAAGCTATTGATCTCGTCCGCCACATCCCCGCCGCCGTTAGTCCGCTGGTACATCAGCACCTGCAGCATGTCCTTCCCGGGGTCCACCCAACCGAAAGTCCGATAAGCCCCGCCGTGCCCGAACGAACCCATGGAATTCAAACGCAAAGTCCCAACCGGCTCCCGCACCACGGACCATCCCAGTCCCCAACCCATCCCCGGCGCAAAGCCCGCCTTCAAATCGCCGGTATGCACCGCGGTCATCAGCGCCACCGCGGCCGGCGAAAGAATCCGCCGCCCATCCAGCGTCCCCTTATCCAGCATCATTTGGTAGAACCGCGCCATGTCCGGAGCCGTGCTGTACAATCCACCCTCAGGCACCGGATACTTCGCGCCGGTGCGAAATGGGTCGCCGTCGAACCGCTCCAGCTTCCCGTCTTTGTCCGTATACACCGCGGCCAATCGCCCATGCTTCTCCGCCGGCAGGAAAAAATGCGTGTCTTTCATAGTCAGCGGAGCAAAAATTCGTTCCGCAATAAACTGCTCATAAGGCTTCCCCGACACCACTTCGATAATCCGTCCCAACGAAGCAATCCCAATGTTGCTATAGCTCCACTTCGAGCCCGGCTCAAATTCCAGCGCCTGCTGCGAGCCCACACTCACCACCTCGGCCAGCGTATGCTCCGCGTTCACATACCCCTTCGGCGTCCCGCCCGGAAGACCGGATGTGTGGGTCATCAAATCGCGGATCGTCACCAGCCGCGCCGGTTTCGCCCCGCCCGCCAGCTTCTGGCCCGAAAATTCCGGCAGATACTTTTCCACCGGATCGATCAGCGCCAGCCGCCCCTCCTCCATCAGCATCATGATCCCGGTACAGGTAACCGGCTTCGTCATCGACATGATCTGGAACATGGAATCCGTGCGCATCGGGACGCGCTTTTCCCGGTCCTGAAAGCCCACTGCGGACAACACCGCCACATGTCCGTGCCGCGCCACCAACGCAACGAAACCAGCAGCCTTTCCATCGTCGACAAACTTCTGCAATCGCGCCGGAATGCGAGCCAGCCGCGCAGCGTCCATCCCAGCCGCGGCCGGATCGGTCCGCTCCGTAACAAACGCGGCGCCGAATGCCGCCACCGCCGCAGCCAGCAATATCGCGATTCGTGTTCTCATAGCAGGTCATCCTATCGCAATAAGAAATGCCGTGCGCGCAACCATCGCCCGGTATACGATAAACGCATGGCTGAAAATCGGCTCCACATCCCCCGCCGGGCATTGCTGCGTCAATCGGCCGCCGGATTCGGCCTCCTTGGGCTTCGAAGCTTAATCGCCGCCGAAGCCGCCCCGCCGAATCTCCTGGCTCCCAAACAACCCCACTTCGAACCAACGGTAAAGCGCGTCATCTTCCTGTTCATGCACGGTGGCCCATCCAGTATCGACACCTTCGACCCCAAGCCCCGCTTAGATAAAGACAACGGCAAACCCGTCCCCTTCAAGCGCGGCCTCACCTTCGGCGAAGACGCCGTTCGCGGCCTGATGAAATCCCCCTGGGCCTTTAAGCAACACGGCCAAAGCGGAATTCCTGTAAGCGGGTTATTCCCCAACGTAGCCTCC
>JANXXV010000787.1 GCA_025350445.1 Bryobacteraceae bacterium
CGGGCGACGACAGTGCGGCAGCGTTCAAACAGTTGCAGCAAGGAATCGGCGTACTCCTCCGCCGACCTGCCTCCTTTGCCACCGTAGCCAGTGGTTGTCGTTCCCTTGCCGTAGCCAGTGGTCACGGCAATAAACTTCATCAGATCCAAGGCAACCTCATCCGTACTGCGCGCGGGTGGTTGCGGTGCGGTGTTTTCATCGGCCATAGTCGATTCTTCCTCCAGATTAGAATAATCTCTTAGGTTACTCTACCCATGCCCGTCAATGCCCGGAAGCTGATCCGAAAAATGCGAGGCGGAGCACAATCGCACCTCATCGAAGCCGATGATGGCCGTTTCTACGTGGTGAAATTTCAGAACAATCCCCAGCACCGGCGAATCCTGGTGAACGAATGGATTGCCTCGCGATTTCTGGAATACCTGCAAATCGCCGTACCCGCCACCGCCATCGTAAAGATATCGGCAGAGTTTCTGGCGGAGAACCCGGAGGTGTATATCCAACTCGGCAACACGCGGTCCGCGGTTGCCGCAGGCTGGCATTTCGGTTCCCGATTTCCGGGCGACCCGGCCACGGTGGCGGTGTACGACTTCGTGCCCGACTCATTGCTGTCGAAGGTGGAGAATATCAGCGAGTTTCTCGGTATCCTGGTTTTCGACAAATGGGCGGCGAATGCCGACGCCAGGCAATCCATCTTTCTGCGTGCGCGGCTGCGGGAATTCGCCCGCGCTTCGTCCGATCATCCGTTGCGGACCGGTTTTGTCGCGTTGATGATGGACCACGGCTATATCTTCAACGGTCCGCATTGGGACTACCCGGATTCTCCGCTGCAAGGCTTGTATTTCAGGCCAATGGTGTATCAGAAGGTCAATGGTTGGGACAGCTTCCAGCCCTGGCTCGACCGCGTGATTCATTTTCCCGAAAGCGTGGTGGACGATGCCTGCCGCAGCATTCCACCGGAGTGGGTGCGGGGCGACGAAGAGGCATTGGAGAGCATGCTGGAGAATCTGATGCGGCGCCGGAAGCGGGTGGCGGATTTAATCAAGGGTTGTTCGGAAGGCCGCGTGAAGCCGTTTCCTAACTGGAAATGATACCGGCCGCGATGCGCGCCGCAGTGGCGGGCGCGGCAAGAATTCCGTTGCGATAGTGTCCATAGGCCAACCAATAGCGGGTGGCGGCGAGACGCCCGATAGATGGTTCCGCGGCGTCGATTCCGGGACGGAGACCAGTCCAAGAGCGAGCTGGAGTGAGGCCTTTGAGCGGCGCGTAGAGCGCCTCCGCGCGGCGGCGAAGCTGATTCACGATAGCCGGATCCACGGCCGTATCGAAGCCTTTGTGTTCCGTCGTGGATCCCGCAACCGTGAACCCATTTGAGCGTTGCAACAGGTAGGTGTGGCCGCAGCGGCGGATTGGTCCAACGCTGCCCGGCGAAAGAGTGTAGCCGATCAGATGGCCTTTCACCGGGAAAGATTCGGGGATACCGGCAGGCGCGCCGGTGATCGAGCTGGTCCATGCTCCGGCCGCAAGAACTATGGCAGCAGCGGCGAGCGTATCCAGACGGTCCACAGGCGATTCTTCCAGAATCTCAACACCTGCCGCCAAGCAGGCGAACCGGAGGGCACCGAGCACGTCTACCGGGTCCACAATGGCGTCGTCCGGATAAAACAACGAAGTGTCTCCATGTGGTTCGGAGCGAACACCCATTGCAGCCTGCGTCCGGGCGCGGGCTTGCAACTCGATCCAATCTTTCCGACTGCCCGCGGTTTCGACAGCTCCGCATTTTCGATAGCCGATCGGGATGCCCGTCCCGCTTGAGAGCTCATACACGAATTCCGGATAGAGCCGCAGGCTTTCGACCAGCAGCTTGCCGAACGCCGACGGCCCATCTACCTCTCCGCCGGGCGCCAGCATTCCCGCGCCCGCGCTGCTTGCCTGGCAACCCATCCGGCCCGCGTCCCGCAATTGAACGCTTACACCATGCTGCGCCAGGCGCCACGCAATGGAAGAGCCGATGATGCCGGCGCCCACCACAATCACATCTGGTTGTTTGGATCTCATTCCCCGCTACCATCGTATCCGCTAGAATGTTGGGATCTATGCACCGCTATATTCTTCACAACGACTCCATCCACGATGCGGGCGAGAAAGTGCTTTCCGCCGGCCAAGTGGGATTTCTGAACGGCTGGGGCGTCTTCAGCACCATCCGGGTCGCCCGCGGAG